>NZ_JBQTGI010000010.1:0-260723 GCF_052400645.1 Saccharicrinis sp. GN24d3 | reverse complement strand
TGCAAGTCATTATTAATTTCTATTCCTTTGTTGTTTAAGCCATCGTTTAAATCGTCGGTGTTTATCCATTCAAAACGAGCATTCGATTCGGCTACCGAATGCGCATCGGTAAACATTCGACCCTCTTTGGCCAGTTTATCGATGTTTGGAGTTTTTAATTTTGTGGCTCCATAACAGCCCAAGTCGCCATAACCAAGGTCATCGGCATTAATCAAGACAATATTAGGTAGTTGTTGTTTTGTTTTTGTATCGCCAGCCAGCACGCTTTGACTAAAGACTATTATAATCCCAAAAGCTAAAAGGATTTGTCTAAAATTGAATTTTAATTTTCTCATTTCTATTTTTGTATATTCGTTTTAATGCCAGTCCGCAAATTGCTTCTCCCTGTTTACCCCAACCCTAAAGGGAGCAGGGACAATCAATTCGCACCCTTTAGGGCTGGGGTAACGAATTGATGTTCTGAATCAAAGCAAAATTGGTGGCATCTAATCGGAAAAGCAGATTTCTATTTATTATTCTTAACTAATTGAATCGCCTTCTCGGCAAAACGTTCCCCCATTACCTTATATCCGTCTACCGACATGTGCAAGTCATTATTAATTTCTATTCCTTTGTTGTTTAAGCCATCGTTTAAATCGTCGGTGTTTATCCATTCAAAACGCGGATTCGATTCGGCTACTGAATGGGCATCGGTAAACATCCGGCCTTCCCTGGCCAGTTTATCGATGTTGGGCGTTTGCAGTTTGGTGGCTCCATAACAACCCAGGTCGCCATAGCCTAAATCATCGGCATTAATTAAAACGATATTGGGTAGTTGTTGTTTTGTTTTTGTATCGCCAGCCAGCGAACTATGATTATAAATTATAATAATCCCAATAACTAAAAGGATTGTTCTAAAATTGAATTTTAATGTTCTCATTACTATTTTTGTATATTCGTTTTAATGCCGGTCCGCAAATTGCTTCTCCCTGTTTACCCCAACCCTAAAGGGAGCAGGGACAATCCATTCGCACCCTTTAGGGCTGGGGTAACGAATTGATGTTCTGAATCAAAGCAAAATTGGTGGCATCCAATCGGAGAAGCAGATTTCTATTTATTATTCTTAACTAATTGAATCGCCTTCTCGGCAAAACGTTTTCCCATAAGCTTATAACCTTCCACACTCATGTGCAAATCGTTCTTTATTTCTAGCCCTTTGCTGTTCAATCCATCGTTTAAATCGTCGGTGTTTATCCATTCAAAACGAGCATCCGATTCGGCTACTGAATGGGCATCGGTAAACATCCGGCCTTCCCTGGCCAGTTTATCGATGTTGGGCGTATGCAGTTTGGTGGCTCCATAACAACCCAGGTCGCCATAGCCTAAATCATCGGCATTAATTAAAACGATATTGGGTAGTTGTTGTTTTGTTTTTGTATCGCCAGCCAGCACGCTTTGACTATAGGCGACTATAAGCACAAAAGCGATAAGGATTGTTCTAAAATTGAATTTTAATGTTCTCATTACTATTTTTGTATATTCGTTTTCATGCCGGTCCGCAAATTGCTTCTCCCTGTTTACCCCAACCCTAAAGGGAGCAGGGACAATCAATTCGCACCCTTTAGGGCTGGGGTAACGAATTGATGTTCTGAATCAAAGCAAAATTGGTGGCATCCAATCGGAGAAGCAGATTTCTATTTATTATTCTTAACTAATTTAATCGCCTTCTCGGCAAAACGTTTTCCCATAAGCTTATAACCTTCCACACTCATGTGCAAGTCATTATTAATTTCTAGCCCTTTGCTGTTCAATCCATCGTTTAAATCGTCGGTGTTTATCCATTCAAAACGCGGATTCGATTCGGCTACTTTTACCTGAATATCTCTTATCATAGTCCAGTGTTGATACTTCTCATTCAACATATCGTAATCGCTTAAACGGCCAATTACAAAGTTTATGTCATTGCGTTTCAAATTGGTGCTTAATTGCTCGTACAATCCCTGCAAGCTGGCTTCGTACACTTCGCCGTGTTTTTCTTTGGCATCGCGTTCTCCCTGCATCCAAATAAAAGTTACGCTTGCAATTCTCTCATTTTCAATGGCCGGAAAAACTTTCACCATCAATGAATCGTACAAATCGGGATTGGCTTTTGGTTCCAGGCCATCTTTTGGTTTCCAATCACGATACCAGCGCCGTATCGGTTGGCCACCCAAGGCATCTTTTACGACAATACAGTTCTCTGCCCCAAATTCAGCTTCAATAGCCGGAGTAAAAGTATCGTCGGGATTTAAACGGGCCATATTCGATTGACCGGAAAGGATAAAAAAGTGTTTGCCCGGTTGTTTTGGTGCACACGAAGCAAGTGTTGTTATCAATAAAATATTTAAAACAAATAACTTAAAATTCATTGTACGTTTCTTTTAATAATTCGGAATTAATTCTATTTCTCATTTCCCCGGTAATGCGGACTCCCTTTCAGCCACTCGTAATCTTTGTACTGGTATTCATCCTTATTGCCGTCTCCTTTTGGAAGGTTCTCCCATGAAGGTGGCAGGCTGTATTGGTCCAGTTCTTTCCATCGCCCTAACATTTGTTGTGCGCGTTCCGGTTGGCTTTGGGATAAATCGTTTGTTTCAGCCAAGTCTTCTTTCAGATTAAACAGTTGCACCTTTTCTTTTTGCACAATCAGCTTATAGTCACCTACACGGAGAACTCCGCTTTGTTCCTTGTAATTACGGCCAATACGCCAGAAAAGCTCTTCGTGTGGAGCATCTTTCGACTGACCGGTAAAATACGGAGTGATATCAGCACCGTCCAAATTTGTTTTTGATAAGTTGCCACCGGCAAGAGCCACCGACGTGGCGCCTATATCAAGCGTAGTAACCGGAGCATCCAAAACAGTGCCCGGTTCAATATGTCCCGGCCAACTCACCACGAAAGGTACACGCAGGCCGCCCTCGTAGCTGGACCATTTGGCACCACGCAGCGGCCGATTATCGCTGGTGCGTTTCATTCCTCCATTATCGCTTAAAAACCATACAATGGTATTTTCTGCTAGATTCAGGCGCTGAAGTGTTTCGGTCAACGCTCCCACCCCCTTGTCAAATTCGTAGGTCATGGCTGCATAGATGGAACGAATATCTGGTTTGACGCCGGGAATATGGGTCATGTCTTCCGGTGAAAACAGAGCCATGGTTTCTTCCGGTGCCTCCATATACTCATGAGGCGCATTGTACGACATGAACAGAAAAAACGGTTTATCCTTATGCTTTTCTATAAAAGTAACGCCAAGGTCTGTTAATTCATGGGTTAAATACTGGTCCCACTCAATAGGCTCATCATTATGTATCATGGGCATGGTATGGTGCATATCGCGCATACCCCAGGGTTTGGGCGTAGCAGTGTATTTGCCGTTGTACGATGGGTGGTCCATCGGAAAATACAGGTGGCCACCGCTAAGAAATCCATACCAATGGTCGTAACCCATTTTGTTGGGATGCTGGTGAGGAGCTGTTCCCATGTGCCATTTGCCAACACCGCCGGTAACATAACCCTGCTCTTGCATGTAAGATGCCACAGTTTTAACAGTAGCGGGAAGTCCTTGTCTTTCATCCAATGGTGCGCCCGGATTGCCGTACCATCCAAAGGAAGACTGTATGCGCCCGGTAATAAATCCGGCACGCGAGGGACCGCACATGGGGCCGCTTACATACCCCGATGAAAATATGGCTCCGCTCTCAGCCAGTTTATCGATATGTGGCGTTGGAATATCTTTGCATCCATTGTAGCCCACATCGGCATACCCCAGATCGTCGGCCATAATAACAACCACATTAGGAGGGATAGACAGTTTTGTATTTTTTGCACAACTACTACCTATTAGAGATAGAAAAATGGCAGATAACAATATAAATCCTACGAGATTTTTTATCATGTTTTTAAAATTAGATAAAAGGCTCATTGATTAGAGATAATATCGACTTGATAACTATTGCTGTCAAACTAAGATTTTTTATTAGGTATTATGAATCTCTTCACTTGATGAATATCCACATAATAAAGACTGCTCATGACTCATTTTAATCTTTATTGTCCAATGGCCTTTGACGTACCTCCAGACCTAGTAAGACAATAAAAAACTCAATTACAATTCGGTTATCTTCTTCTTTGATTTCTTTCTGCTTTAGTCATATAAGTATCTAATATGGCTTTCATTTCCTCAACAACCTTGGGATACAGCTTATAAAGGTTTGTGGTCTGTTCTACATCTTCTTCCAAGTTATAAAGTTGTGCCGGAGGTGCATCTTGTTTTATTTTTCCATTCTCAATGTCACTATTTTCCTTTCCAGAAAGGGTAACGGCATAAGGACCACCGATGGCATGCGGATTTTTTTTGTTATAACTAAAACCGCCACTTCCCTGTGCATCTATATACATCCATTTCCCTTTCCGAACAGCCAGATTTTTGCCTTGACGCGGTGCAAGAATCAAATGATCTCTATCTAACTCGGCTTCTACATCTAAAAGGGCAGGTAAAATATTTATGCCGTCCATCACGTTATTATCCTCTAATTGTTGAGCTGTTAGAGCGGCAAAGGTTGATAACATATCTACATTACAAATTAATTCGTCTGACACACTATTGGCTTTAATCTTTTCAGGCCATCGGGCAATAAAAGGTACTCGGTGTCCACCTTCCCAAGCCCCAAACTTATAGCCTAATAAATCACCATTTTTATAGTGTCCTGCTTCCAATGCTATTTTACTGGCCTCATTTAACATCCCTCCATTATCACTTGTAAACACAACCAGCGTATTATCCCTTAGGTTATTTACTTCCAGGTATTTCATTAGTTCCCCAACCATCCAGTCGAGTTCGTGAATAAAATCGCCATACAAACCACACTGGCTTGTTCCTTTAAACTTAGGATTTGGGGTATATGGATGATGAACATTGGTGGTAGAAAAATAAAGAAAGAAAGGTTGTTCCTTATTCTTATCTATCCAATTAACCGCCTTTTCTGTGAGCAAAGTCCCGGTACGCTCATCATCATAAAGTTTATGTGCTTCCAAAGCCCCTGAGAATTTATTCGGTGTTTTACGACCTGCTTCTTCTGGAAAAGTAGGGGTAGGAGAAACAGGCTGCCCATTATAAACAATTGGATCTTTAGGGTCCCATCCTACAATCCTATCATTTTCGACATACACATAAGGACTGCCACTATTAACATTGGGTACCCCAAAATAATAATCGAAACCTACTGCCAGAGGTCCTATTTTTAGGGGCTTGCTAAAGTCGTTTTTCTCCAATCCAAAACCCAAGTGCCACTTTCCAATACAAGCGGTAGCATAGTTCTTATTTTTAAATACTTTTCCAATGGTATTTTGGGTTGTATCGATAATCAGACTGGCATCTGTAGGGAGTGGCCCCCAAGTACCATATCCATTTTTAGCCCGAAGGGGGTATTGTCCGGTTAGCAATGCATAACGCGAAGGTGTACAAACGGCTGATGCCGAATGCGCATCGGTAAACATCATACCTTCACTGGCAAGTTTGTCAATATTAGGGGTCTGAACTTTAGTTGCCCCGTAACAACCTACATCGCCGTAGCCTAAATCATCTACAAAGATAAAGACAACGTTGGGGTTTTCTTGTGCCATCAATCCAATATAGTTAACGCAACAAAAAAGAATAATGATGCATCTTAAACTGGATTTCACTTTCTGTTTCAATTTCATATCTTTATTGTTCATTTTCCTGAATATTTTCAAAAGGGGGCACTCTTTGGTCACTTCCAATTACATTAACATCCCCAAGTTCTGCCCGTACCCTATCGGCTTCTTCCAGTAATTCTTCAACTATTTCGGGATGTTGTTTCGAAACATTTTGCAACTCGCCCATATCAGTATCAAGGTTGAACAGTAGTGTTTTTGTCAAGGCTTCCAAACCTTTGCACGAGATGTTTTTCAAGTAGTTGCCACTAAATGGTTTTTCTTTCGTTTTCTGAGACCAGAAAGGCTGATCTTCCAATGTACGTGGCAAATGTAGTTTCCATGGGCCTTTTCGTACAGCCTGTAAGTTCATTCCGTTGTAATAATAGTAGTATTCCTGCGTTGGTTCTCCTTTCCCAGCTTCAAGAATTGGTAGAATATCTCCTCCATCATAAATGCGGTCCTTAGGCATTTCAGCACCTGCCAGCGCTGCGATAGTCGGAAACAAATCCATCGATGAAAGCCTGGTATTACAATCTCCTTCAGCAATTTTCCCACGCCAACGGAAGATGGCAGGAATACGGAAACCGCCTTCCATTGTACAGTATTTACCACCATTAAGCGGTCCGGCAGAACCCCCAAAATGACAAATGGCCGGTCCATTGTCGGAAAGAAAGATAACCATCGTGTTTTTGGCCATTTTCAGTTTATCCAAAGCATCCATAACCTTTCCTACATAATGGTCTAACTCTTGCACATAATCGCCATACAAACTTCCTTTGGATGTACCTTTAAACCCATCACTAGGTAAAATGGGCGAATGTACCGCATTATGTGCCAGATAAAGGAAGAAAGGCTCGTCTTTATTTTCGGTCATAAACCGTATGGCTCGTTTGGTGTATTTCTCCATCAACGTTTCAAAAACAACATCCTCTTCTACCATCTCTTTTCCTTCGTACAGATGGCGGTAGGCTGGGGCGTGCGTTACCCAATTCGACTCAATGCCATAAAATTCATCAAAGCCCCTATCGGTGGGATGAAAACCATCATCAAGTCCCAAGTGCCATTTCCCGATGCACATGGTTGCATACGCTTGTTCTTTCAACAGACTAGCTATTGTAGTCTCATCGGGATGCAGACCTTTAAATTCGTATTGTAAGGTTTTACTTTGTGTGCCCGGAAAGCCGGGCTGACCGCAACGCATGGGATAACGCCCTGTCATCAGTGCGGCACGTGATGGCCCGCATACCGGAGCCGCTACATGAAAATCGGTACAACGCAATCCGTCGCTGGCTATTTTATCGATGTTTGGGGTTTTCACATCTTGTGCCCCATAGCAGCTTAAATCGCCATAACCCATATCATCGACGAATATGAGGAGGATGTTGGGTTTGTTATTATTATTGAGGTTGGATAAAGGTTGGATATGATTTTGTCCAAGCGCATCAGGAAAGTAAAGAAGGCATATAATAGGAAAAAATAATATTAGTTCAATTCGTTTCATAAGGTTATTTATTTTCTTTATGCAAAGAAACTGTTTTTAGACCATTTCAATTATCAATATTTTATCAAAAATTACCAATTATTAAACAAATTAGGAATGTTTGCCGGATAGATTATTTCATGGGTTATTGTTTCTGCTGTCGCAACAAAATAGCCCCGGACCCTCAAACACTGTCCTTAAAACGCTTTTTTTCACTGGCTCAGACTCGCATAATTTGTTTATACAGTAGCTTCTTCCACTATATATTCAAACCCCTTGCAACCGTTTTCCCCATCGGAAGATATAGCTTCAACCCGGATTATACCTTAGAACTTCGTCGTGAACATTGAAAGTGCCATAAAACAAGGCTTTACTGAAACGAGGCATAACTTGTCCCGATTGCTTTCGGGAGCATCGTTATGGTGCGTTGAAAGTGAAGCAGCGGAGTGTCTTGTTTTGAAACAATTTCAATGTGTAATAGATTTTCTAATGCATATGGCGGGTTTAACAACAACCAACCTTTCTCCTACATTATCGGTGTTATAAAATGATGTAGGAATTTTGCCCCGGACTATCCGTACGTAATTCTGGCCCCCAATGTATTAAGTCTCTCAAATTTGGTTTGCGATAGTCTGTTGACTGTTGGCTTTCATATTTATGGAAAAACTCCCGTTATTAGAAGAATACAGGTAGCATAGTCTGCATTATTCCTACAGGCCTATTATGACGTTGTTAGTTTAACTTTTACTATTGTTAAGCTTTCTTTTTTCTAAAACACCTACTAATTCTGGTCTTTCTTCATATTCTTCTTCACTTTAAATTCAAAGTTTTCCGAAGGCGTATGGCTTTCTTTTATAAGGGTTAACATTTCTGCGGCAAGTTCAGGGTGCGCTAAGGCAACGTTGTGTTCTTCATAGGGATCATCTTCCAAGTTATACAATTCTACCGGTGTTCCTTCGTAATCGTATGCCAATTCGTAACGTACAGCTTTCCAAGGACCTTTACGCAATGCCTGGCGACCGTTCCTTTCATAAAACTCCCAATATAGGTAATTATGCGCTGGTTGTTCTTCACCTAATAATTCAGGTAAAAACGATATTCCATCCAGGCTATCCGGTGGCGGAACACCAATAATATCAGCCACTGTTGGTAAAACATCCCAAAATGCCGATATATGCTCCGACTTGCGCCCCGCAACAACTTTACCTGGCCATTTTACAATCATGGGTACACGCACTCCGCCTTCGTACAAATCACGTTTAATACCGCGTAATCCTCCCGTACTATTGAAGTATGCCGGATCGGCGCCACCCTCTTCATGCGCTCCATTATCTGATGAAAAGATAATGATGGTATTATCGGCAATCCCTAATTCATTTAATTTATCGATTATTTCACCGACTTGGTCATCGAGTAGATTCATCATAGCCGCAAAGGCTGCATGGCTTTCCTTTTGCGAGCCGTAACGACCATTTTTATAGCCTTTACCCTCATCGGTACCTTCATAGTCTAACTCGGGTAAAAATTTCCCTCTATATTTTGCTACATATTCTTCGGGAGCAAACAGTTCAGCATGAGGAATAATCGACGGGTAATACATAAAAAAAGTGGTATCCTTATGGTCTTCCAAAAACCTCATCGCCTTAGCATGAATCAGTTCTGGAGAATATTGCTTCTGGGAGTATCCGGCATTTCCATCCAGCTCTATTTTTTTGTTGTTATGCCACAAATAATAAGGGTAATAATTATGTGCCAGCGCTTGATGCAGGTAGCCAAAAAATTCATCAAAACCCTGATGGTTTGGATCTCCTTGGGAACCAGAAAAGCCAAGTCCCCACTTACCAAACATTCCCGTAACATAACCAGCATCCTTGAGTACCTCTGCCACCGTAACTTCACCCTTTGCCATTGGAAAGTCGCCTTTGTCTTTTATCCCCTTATTGCCTCTGTTATATGAATGTCCGGTATGTTTCCCGGTCATCAAACAGCCGCGCGAAGGGGCGCAAACCGTACTGCCGGAATAATGGTTTACAAACCGTATTCCGTCTGCGGCCAGGCGGTCGATATTGGGCGTCACAAACTTTTTCTGCCCGTAACAGCTCAAATCTCCATAGCCCATATCATCGGCCAGGATATAAATAATATTAGGTTTCTTTTCCTTTACGTCACACGAGGTAAACAAAACACCCGCGAATAGAATCAGCAATGGGATTTTAAAATATTTCATTCTTTAAATATATAGTTTTATGCGGTAACTCATGTATCTCGTATAAAATTTGATCATCCGTCTGTATATATTCCCAATACTCCCCTTCCTGAGACAACATTGGGTCGAAAAAAAGTTATATTTTCCATTCCGCCCTTAAACCGGAGGTTATGTCTCGTTTCAGTAAAACCTTGTTTTATCCATTACCACATTGCTTTGCTCAGCATTTTTAACGCATACTTTGTTACTGCTTTCGTTCATCGCCATACTGGCCCATTCAATGTTGACCAGGAGGTACTATGGCATATCCGGGTTAAATAAAAAAAGGGCAGTACCAACATGTTGTAGGTGTTGCATACAGGAAGTAAGCATGATAACCTGTCATGTCTTCAACTACACATCATATTCAGGGAGCCAACTTACAATCTCTGATTGGCGCACAGCTTTATTGGCCATATGAACAGCAATCGCACTTTGATAACCATCTTCGATTCCCAGCTTTAGTTCTTCCTCGCCATTAATTGCTGCAGCGAAGTTTTTATACAATAGCCAGGTGGCGTTGTACATGAAGTTATCAGATGGGTAAACCATGTCTTTCTCCACGGGTTTGATATTACGTTTCTTGTCGTTATCGATAATTTTGATGGATGCTCCTGTAACGCTATCAATTTCTTCTTTCCAGTTCTTATCCAAGGAATCATCTTCGGGATAAATAAAGGCAGATGACATGTTGTGAGATACCACCGTGGCTTTTTTACCATATATCTTCAACTTAAATCCCTCATATTTATTGGTTGTTCCGGAATGAAATCCCACTTTGGTTCCATTGGGATAATCGAATAGCATATGTACATTGTCAAACGTATCTCTACCATCTTGCCAGTAATCTACCCCTCCGGTACCCATGACTTTAATCGGGTGGGTGCCCAATAAATTATCGATCATATTAAATTGGTGAGAACCCAGTTCGGCATTTAGGCCTCCCGAATATTCCTGATACATTCGCCAATTAATGATGCGCTCCAATTTTGATTTGTCCATTCCCTTTACCAACGATGCATCGGGTAGTTTACGTCGCCAATTGTGATTACGATCCCAAAGGGCTTCAATACGTGTTATTCTTCCAACGTAACCATTGTTAATCAGATCCCTAATGGTTTGAAACATCGGATTCAATTGATATTGATATGAGATTTGGAAAAGCTTGTTGGTGCCTTTTGCTTTTATCTTTATTTCCTGGCACTCCTGAATGCTGTACGCCAAGGCTTTTTCACACATGATATGTAAGTCACAATCCAGTGATGCCATAGCAATGGCATGATGCAAGTGAAGCGGAACAGCAATAATGACTGTATCCAATGGTTTATGCGCTAATAATTGATCATATTTCTTATAGCGTTGTACCTCATTCCCAATCCTTTTTTCTGCCGCATCCATGCGATAATCGAAAATATCACAAATGGCAACTACCTTAAACTCCGGTACATTCCGTAATACTTCCAATATCCCATTTCCCCTATCACCAACACCGATTATTCCTATTCGCAATCTTTTACTGTCCGGGACAGGAGCCAGTTTAAATTCGCTTTTATGAGCACATGCATACAAACCAACCCCCATTGCCAAGGCAGTGGAGGTTGAAAATTTCAAAAAATCTCTTCGTTTCATGTATTATAATTTAATTTCCCAGCCGGGCTGGTACTCGCGTGCCCATAGTTCCATGGCTCGTTTATCAAGCATTTTACCTTTATTATCAATATCAAAACCACGGTTTATACGATAAGCCACATTGGCATAATGCACCATAGACATACTTACCGATGCATCGTCAATGGGTGCCGTTAATTTTTCCTTGCCTCGAATGGTATTAAAAAAATTAACAGCATGGTTGGATGAGGTAGTTCCGCCCCCCCCTAATCCAATACCCGACTCCTTGGTTTCAGAATCAAACTGTTTAACGATTTTTCCTGCACGGTCATATACGATGTACTTATTTCTATTCACAAACACACTTCCCTCGCTACCGTAAATAATGGTACCTCTACCGCTGCCATAAGTCATAAATCCATTACGGCTTTGTCCATCCCATTTAATCGATTTATTGTTGTCGAACTTAAACGTAGCTTCCATCGAATCATACATTTCCCAGCCATCATCTTTGAAATGACCTTTCATTGCATTAACCTCTACTCTATTGGGAAATTCAACCTGCAGCGCCCACCTGGCAATGTCCATCTCATGCGTACCGTTGTTTCCGGCCTCTGCTGTTCCATAGTCCCAACCGTACCAGTGCCAGTTATAGTTCCATGTTTCGGAAGTATAAGGACGTCGGATCGCCGGCCCTTGAAACAGATCCCAATCTAATCCGCCGGGGATATCAGCCGCTTGCTGGTTGGGAACACGGCCTCTTTTATTGGTGTAAAAGGCAATCGCCCTGTATGGTTCCCCGATCAGTCCCTTGTGGATTTCTTCCATAAGGTTAATCGTATGAACCGATGAACGTTGCTGATTGCCCATTTGCACTATCTTATTGTACTTATGAGCCGCTTGAACAATCAGTTCATTTTCGTTCATATTATGGCTGCAAGGTTTCTCCACATACACGTGCTTGCCGGCTTGCATAGCCATGATAGAACCCGGAGCATGCCAATGGTCGGGTGTCAGGTTAAAAACAGCATCCACATTTTTATCTTCTAACACCTTTCGAATATCTTTTTCGAATTCCGGCTTATGGTCGATTTTCTGTGCAAATACTTCTCCGGCATTTTTCAGCTGACTCGGCATCACATCGCACAAATAACGCAGGCGAATGTTGTTCGACTGATTACTAATGGGGTCAACAAAAGCCTCCAGTCGCCTGCCCAGACCTATTACAGCCACATTTATGCGGTCGTTAGCCCCTATAATTCTTTTATAACTGGCTGCCGATAACAGGCCATTGCCAACCATCAAGCCTGCGGCTCCCAATGATGTCTTCTTAATAAATTCTCTTCGCGTATTTGCCATGACTACAATTCTTTTATTTTAATGTTTTTAAAGTATGTCTCGTCCCCGTGATCTTGCAGAAGAATCAAGCCTTTTTTCCGTTCGCCAAAATTAGGCCATACATGATACTTGCTTCCTGCCACCAGGTCGCGCCATTCCTGGTTGCCCCTGGTATACTTAACTACTAAAATTCCGTTTAGATAATGCTCCACATCATTTCCTTTAACGACCACTCTTGCCCGGTTCCAGTCATATTTGAACACCAGCTTTTTATAGGGTAAATCCGGGTTGAATTCTTGTGCATTGGCAGGTATCAGGTCGTACAACGAAGAAATCGTTCTGTTGCCATTTTTACCTTTTTTTGCATCCGGATGAAAATCATCGTCCAATATTTGAAACTCACAGCCAATGCTTGAGCCCGGCCCTTTGTTCAGCTCTGTATCCACAAAATATTTGATCCCACTGTTTCCGGCTTTCGTAAATTTAAAATCTACCTCCAGTATAAAGTTTTCATATGCTTTTGTTGTAACGATGTCTCCACCGTTTCTGGATTCACCACCTCCCGATGACTCCACCATCAGCTCCCCGTTTTTTATATCCCAGCCTTTTTGGGGGAATTCATCTAACTTAGCACCTCTCCATCCTTCATAGGTTTTGCCATCCCATAATAATTTCCAACCGGCCTTTTGTTCTTTTTCGGTTAACTGGTTGGTTAAAAAGCTAACCTGCGCAATATCCGAATTTTCGGGCGTCTTATGCGCATCCAGGTTTTTGGTGCATATAAATATGTTTTTAAATTTCACCTGCTGCCCTTTCAGTTTGTTGCCCTTAATACTGTGAACCTGCAGACCAATAAAACCAGAGGCATCCACGTCGTCAATCAAATCGGCCATGGGTACCCCGTTTACATAGGTTCTCAGATGGTTTCCGATAGCCTCGATACGATAACTGTTCCATTGTCCCTTTTTGAAAGCGGATTTTGCCTGGCTATTGTATTCCATGTTATAGAGCCACTTTCTGCGCGCTTCGTCATAAATACCTCCTGTCCAGCCTCGAGCCGTAGGGTCCATTTCCATTTGATAACCATACACCCTACCGTCCTTATAGTCCGGTGTGCTTTGGGCCCTAAACATCACTCCTGAGTTTCCTTCTCCAAATGAAGCATCAAATGTTAAAATAAAGTCGCCGTACTTTTCTTTGGTACACAAAAAGGTATTGGGCGTGCCTGGGATGTTGGTTCCCACTATTTCTCCATCAACCGCTTTAAAAGGTGCGGTGCCGTTTTTTGTTTCCCACCCCGTCAAATCTTCTCCGTTAAACAAAGCAACATAATCTTTGTGTGGTTTGTTTTTGTCGGCGTTACATACCATGACAAACATTGTCAAAAATAAGATTAACAGATACTTACTTTTTTTCATCTTATTATAATTTAAATTTTTAAATGCATTTTTTCATTTTATGGTTTACTTAAAGGGTATTCAAAGAATTCGTTAACTCATTTCGATAGAACGCTCCGGTAATATCCTTCCTGTTTGAGAAAGGCCTCTATTGGCTCGTTTCATAGGGTTAATTTTATTTGATGAATTCTACGTTCGTTAATTTAACCACCACGGCATTGGGCCATATTTTATTGTTGTATAAACGGTGTGCCCTGGCAATGGAAATCTCCAATACATTTTCATGTTGCACAAAGGTAGATTTTGGATCATTATCGGGCCAGTACTCCACCACTAAATCACTCTGCCCTACGACCGAAATTTCTGTTTTTGAGGTTGCCTTCAGGTTTTTTAGCAGGAAATTTCTGCGGAAACCTTTAAACCAGTGTTGTTGGTTTGTGATAAACACATATACTGCGTTTTCTTTTTCGTTTTGCGTAAACCATAAATCACCATCTTTAATCATACCGGGCACAGGTCTGACTTTTTTCACCGCGTTTTCGTTTACAAACATCCACAGTCCTAATTCACGCAAACGTTCTTCCTGTTCGATCGGAATTTCACCGTTAGGCTTGGGGCCGATATTCATCAAAAAGTTACCTCCCTTGGCCCTGATCTCAATGAGTTTGTTGATGATTTCAGTTCCGCTCTTGTAGGTTTCGTTGGTTGGCTTGTATTGCCATTGTGTCCCCATAGTCATGCAAGTTTCCCATGGGCCGGGCATGGGGCCATCTGGGATTTTTTGTTCAGGGGTCTGCATTTCTCCGCGAGTCACCAACACATCGGGATACTTCTCGTGTACCCACTGCACCAATGGTTTTTTACTAAAAGAATCAAAAAAGGCCATGTCAATATCTCCGTAGTTGTTGAACAACTCGTCCAGTTGCTTTTTGTCATACGCCAATAATTCCGGGTTATCGGTCACCTGGGTTCCTTTCCCTTTGCGTGAGATTATTTTACCTTGTTTATGTAAAATACTGAAATCTTCGGGAGAAAAGTAGAACCCCACCTTAAGTCCGTATTTACGCAGGGATTTTACGAGCATCCCGACAATATCTTTGCCATAAGGCGTATTCATGATGTTAAAATCGGTGGTTTTGGTATCCCACATGCAAAAACCGTTATGGTGCTTGGTGGTAAAAACAACATACTCGGCTCCGGTCACTTTAAACAGCCGGGCCCATTCGTCCGAATCAAATTTATCGGGGTAAAAGGTCTCTGGAAGCTCGTTCATATACTTATCGATATACTCTTCCGAAGCCCCAACCATGGAGTGGCTTATCACACTGCCCAATTGTGAGTCGAAACTCCAATGAATAAAAATACCGAAGCCCATATCCATAAATTTCTCTTCGAGAGCAGGCTTGTTTTTAAGCTGACTGATGGCAGGTATACATATCAAACCCAATACTATGGCTATTAAAAACTGTTTGTACTTCATCATATTCCTTCTGTTTTATTTTATTGACTAATTCATTTACACTCCCATCGGGCGTGAATAGTACACTCTCTGGCAAAGTACACCAATTACTATTCCCGGTTACTTTTCATATAAAGCTTCAATTCACCACCATTCACCATGTCGTTATGATGAATCGTATAATTTTCAATCTCTTGGTCGTTGAGTTTAATCTTATCCACATAAACATTCCCGGAACTATTGTTCATGGTTTCAATCACAAATTGTTCGCCCTGGTAGAATTCATTGTTTAAGTAGATTGTAATTTTATCAAAAATTGGGCTTCCAATCTGATATTCGGAGAATTCATCGGTTCCTCCATTCATCTGAAACAATCCTATTTTTAGCAAAACAGCCAAACTGCCCATGAGTCCCTGGTCTTCGTCGCCATTATATCCCGACGAAGGTGAAAGACCGGAAAAGGCTTTATCTACAACTTGACGAGACCAGTACTGTGTTAAATCCTGACGACCCAACTGATGAAATACAAAAGCGGTTTGAATAGAAGGTTGATTACCATAGTTGATAGGCACTCTTTTGTATTCAGGATGCAATTCCCTGTCATGTGAACTACCGGAGGTAAACCCTAGTTTTTCTGCTGTTTCAAATTGAGTATTTAATTTTTCAACGGCCTTTTCATTTCCACCCATTAGTTGGGCCAATCCCACGAGATCGTGGGGAACAAACCAGGTAGATTGTGCGCCGTTGGACTCATTGAATCCTTCTTCATATAAATAAGGATCTAACGCTCCATGCCATTTCCCGTTTACTTCTCTTGGCCGCATCCAGCCTGTTTCAATATCAAATGTATTCTTATAATTTTCAGATCTTTTTATAAAATACTGATAATCCTCTTCGTACCCAAGCTTTTTTGCCAACTGTGCCAACGTCCAGTCCTGGTAGGCATATTCCATGGTCAAACTGGCTCCATCCTGATGATAACCAAATTTTCCTTCCGGTATTGGGAAAGGCACATAGCCTTTTTCGAGATAATATTTAAATCCTCCACCCATCGAAGTTTCATGCTCATATCCTGCTTTCTCCATAATTCCGCCCGGCATATGTGTAATCTTCAGTGCCTGATAAATCTCGTCCAGATTATCTTTAACAATACCTTTTTGAATAGCACTAACAATAAATGGTGTAGATGAAGCTCCGGTCATTACATAAGTGTAATTACCACCGGATGGCCCTCTTGGAACAATTCCACCATCTTTATAATATTGCATTAATGAATACACAAACTCTTCCATAACCTCCGGGTAAACCAATCCCCAAAGCGTGTTGAGAGTCCATTGAGCTCCCCAAAAAGCATCTGAGTTATAATGATTAAAAAGAGGCTTTCCTACCTTATCCAAAGGTAATTGTCCCACCCTAAAACTCTTACCTGTATTGTCAGGATAAGCACCATTTACATCACTTATGGTTCTGCGGCCTTGTAAGGCATGCCATAAGTCGGTGTAAAATCTTCGTTGCTGCACTTCCGTTCCTCCTTCCACCTTGATTCGACTTAGGTAGGCCTCCCACTCATCTCTGGATTCGCTTACCACCTTATCAAAGTTCCAGTGGGGTAACTCAGCCACCATGTTATTTTCCGCATTTTCAACCGAAGTATAAGAAATACCCACTTTCATGAATACTTCCTGGTTGCTATTAGAAAGAAGAACCAGGTAATTCCCTGTTTTGGCATCTTGAGTAACAGATTCTATCTCAGCATTCAGCTCAACTTTAAAAAATACTTTAGTGGGTTTAGGACGACGAATTGTTGGTGCATTAACCAATTCTCCGGACAGTTCGGTACTGCCTGTTTTTTCTAATTTCCCATCGGTTATATCACATGGTCCTAATTTTCCATTCAGATTAAATAAGATAGCTGCATCTTGGTCCTCCGGAAATTGATAACGATGAAAACCAACCCGTTTGGTGCTGGTTAGCTCTACTTTAGTTTGATACCTATCCAACTCAAGATAATGATATCCGGGAGTAACCTTTTCTGTTTTATGACTGTACTTTGAATAAAAGTTCATGAAAACATTCTTTTCATTATGCTTGTTAACTGTAACCGGCATTACTGAAAGTCCTGACAGCTGCCAGGCATGAATATGACTAAACCCCTTAACGGTATCTGTTTTATAACGGTATCCACTTCCCCATGCACCTCCTACCTGCGTATCAGGACTTAGGTTTACCATTCCAAAGGGTCTGCATGCAGACGAAAAAAAGAACCAACGGGAATTTTCTGTGTCCAATAGCGGGTACACTAAATCCACAAGGTTTTTATCAGGTTTATCATTGCTTGTTTTTTGATCAGACTTTGTCCGGCAAGAGAAAATGATTAACCCGGATATAAAGAGAATAATGGCTAGATGTAATTTCATATACTACGATTTTTTTTTGTTAACATAACACTACCAGCAACACTGGCGCACTGATTTTATGGCGATTTTTTTTGTATTTTATTCGTTTAAGTTTCTCTAAAGCGTGTCTTCATTTAATTTAATTTGGTCGTGGCTGTGGAGATATAATTTTAACAACTCGTTCTTATTTAACGCAAAGTCCCTTCTAATAAGCATTAACATCACTAAATTAGTTAAAACTCCCGTTTATCAAAGGCCAATTATCATAATTTCTATCGACTTCTTTATGGTCTATGCTTTTAATTACCCACTTGTCTTTGGGTGCATTTACATCATATTCTACCCCTACACCTTGAGGAAATTGAAAATGCGTATTTAACCTATCTTTATCCGGGTTTTTATCCACAACTGCCTTTAATATTTGCGCTGCGTTGCTATCTTCAAATACCGTCATGAGTCCAATATTTCGGGTTGAATACACGACAACATACAAGTCCGTGCCCAACTCATATATCGACCAATTTTCTTTTTCTTCGATTGGATGTAAACCTTCGGGTACGGATACCGGACCTGCCGCACAGGCAAAATGGCGATATACCCCGGTATTGTTCCATTCCATAAAGTCAGTTCCCGGTCCCGACAGATGAAATACATCCTTTAGTTTTGTTGCATCATCATCCACAAACAGTGTAATAGGGCGTGCAATAATTTGCGATTTTTTGCCGCGGTTAACGCCGCCTGCCGAAAGCAGATAGTTGTTGCCGGCCGAGTAAATCTCGGGACTGGCCATTTTGCCATGCCCTAAGGTAATAAAATAACCGTTGTTTTTATTTAAAACTAAGCTGGCCGCCCTATCTGCCGGTCTGTATGGCATGCAAGCACCCATCAATGCATGTGCCATCGCCCGGCCAATTCGGAAATCAGTTTTCGAATCAGGCAAAAAACTCATCCACGCTTTAAAAAATACAGAGTGATAATCGGTGGTCAGTTCATGCCATTGGGCTCTTTCATACCTTCTGCGCATGGGCGGGAAATGTTGATAATGGTAACTTCCCACGGCATAACAGAAATTCATATAATCCAACACGGCTCTGGCTTCCTTACGTATTTGATCAGAGGCATATGCCTCCAGGTTTAGCAAGGCAGTTATGGTATATCCCACGTAGGGCATGGAATTAAATTCATATAACCCTTTGGTTTTCATCTCTTGCAGTACTTCCATCAACTTAGCCTCCATGCCATTTTGCACATTGTTATAATACGAATCGTTATTTCCATGCATGGCCAACCACCTGTTTTTAAGGTAGCGAGAACCCTCTGTCATTAAAATATGGTTTTCGGTTTCAGGGTAGAGACCTAATGTTCCGGGTGCAGTGGTGCGGAACTTGTTACCGTCTTCTACCAGCAATACATGGAGTAAATAATCCAGCGTCCCGGGATACAGCATATCTTGCTTATCGCCAAATTGCCAAAGAATGGTTGTTAAAACGGTGCAGGTAAAATCATAATCTCCCCGTTTATTCAGTGCCCATGAAGAACCGGATACGCCCCATGGTTTCATCCCCATTAACAGCTGGTTGGTTTCCTTTAATTGTTTTTGGCGATGGAAACGGGCCAACAATATACGTGGATTATTGACTTTACTGCCTTCTTTGCCATATTTGATGGTTTTATCCGCCCAAACCGCGGTAACTGAATCATAAAAAACCGATTTATTCTTCCATATTATTGTTCGGCTGTATGGTACCTGGATTTTACCAGGCTTTAACTCTTTGCGATAACATAGGGTACAGCTGTAAAAAGCACTGACAACAACGACTGTACACACACTTAAAACCATCCCAATAATTCTTCTCATCTAAATTTTATCCTGGATTTATTGCAATCTAAAAACAAACATATTACATCAGTTTAATCATATTATCCTCAATGGATTTCATCATCTCCTCGGTAGGAAAACCATTATTGGGGCGTCGCTTAGCCGGATCGTACCACCCTTTCCATTTTGGATTTTTATCCGCATTCAGGCTTCTTTTATAAATCGTATCCAAATGATCCCGGGCCTCTTCGAGAAGTGTCAAAACCGCTTTTAAGTGCACTTTGTCGCCATGCGATTCAAACTCCTTTTTTTGCCTGGCCATTTGATGCAGACAATTTTCGAAGGTCAACAAATCGTCGTACAAACGCAAAGGCAACTGGATATAATCATGGTAGAATGTTTCATCGTGGTTTATGTGTTCAGCCCCTTCGTCCGCTATTAAACAAGCTTGTTTTATTACCTCCATTCTTTTTTCAACATGCTCGTAATCTGTTTCCACCACTTCGTAGTTGTGGGGGATGGAAGGTTTTCCGGGACGTTCGATGGGTGAATTACTTAAGTAAGCTATGGCCTCCCTCACTTCCCAAAGGTGCAATACATAACCAGTACGGTTAAATTGCGCTTCATGAAGTTTTTTCATGGCCCTAACCGCAAAACCAGAAGCCGTTTTGCCAAAATATCTTGCTGCCCACTCCTGGTAGAACTTTTCTCCGTCGAAAGCTTGGCGATTATTTGCTATTTCGGAAAAAGCCTCGATATTTAGCAAGAATGGCCTAAATTGCTGACCGTTCACCACACAATACTTGTTGGCTCCATAATCATCTATAAAGCCTGTCAATACGCTATCAATTTTTTCAGGATACGGATCGTGAACGGTATGGTTAAGCCAATAACCGGCATGCATATAAGTTCCGAAATCATAACCTTTTGTATGCTTTGGTAAATACTTAAATCCTCCCCATCCATCATCTGACCAAACAACAATCCAGTCTTTTGGCGGATTAAAACCTTCGTTAAACATTTGCATTCCGTCGGAGTAGCATACAGCCACTTTTTTGGCTTCAGGTTTATATTCATCTATTAGTTTCCCCAGTTCAGCATATACTTGGTTAAACACCTCAATTTTATCCTCACCGCACGAACTTTTGTATTCCCAATCCCACACCTGGTTTCGGGGGCGTAAAAGGAAAATATCAGCTTTAGCAAGCGGTGTTTCTTCAAAATAGTAGCGCCAAGCATCCAGCCACTTTTCTTTATGGTTCTTCCAACAATCGGCTTTTTGCTGGTCCATGGGTTTAATTTTATATCCAAGTGCCAAATCAATCTGTACCATCATTCCCATATCGTGGGCATAATTGATTAAACTATCAATATAAGAGATGCGAATATCGTAGTCGGGTCGTACTTTTTTATATTCGGCACGAAGGAAAAACTCCGGCCTGCCCAGCATGTCAAACAGATGAATTGCGTTGTATTTAAGACGCACTAGCGACTGGATCATCTGGGTATAGGATTCCCAATCGTATTCGAGCAATGGTTCTTTCAGGTTTGCCAGCTCATCCACATCATTCTCGAAGTAACATAAGATTGGAATTTCGGGAGGGGTAATTGTTTTGTCCTGGATTAAAAACGGGTTAAAATCTGTCTGCTTTAACGGTTCTTTCCCTGTCCAGTATTCATAAGGGTCAACTTCTAAAACATCTTTGCAATAATCGTAAACAGCATATTGCATGCCCTGAACATCCGATCCTGCCAGCACGATGGCCTGCCGACCCATTGTCAACTTGGTCTTTGCCCATATCCCCCCCCTCTTTCCCGGGTAGATGTCGGATAAATGAATACTATTAACCCCAGCCAAACTATCCACTAGGTAGTTGGAAGCATTTGTACCTACGATATAAAACACGCCTTTTTTGGGGAGCACTTCTCCAGCCTTTAAAATCGTAACCGACTGTCCGCTGACCCTTGTTAAATCGCCATGTAAATGCTTAATGGTAGATACTTCAGGGACCGTTGCTTTATCTCCCTGAATAATATAATATTTTGGAGGTGTATTCGTACACGCACTTAAGGTAAATAGGATCACCCAAAGCCACAAAATTTTTAATGGTATTAATATCTTTTTCATGCTATAAGTTCACTTTTATTTAACGGACAGAAGGAAGATGATAAGCCAATTTTTTATATAGGGTTTGGCCCTACAGTTGAGCCACCGGACACATGACTACATATGCCCGGCTCAACTACTCTATACTAACTATTTAAACACAAAACACTTAATATTTAGGGTTTTGTTCCATTGTACCTGGAGAAAGCTCTAATTCTCTGGTTGGGATTGGCCTTAACAAATGCTTGGTAGCATCAAAATCACCATGGTCTGCTACATGCGGGTTATACATGTTTATACTTACTTCTAGTTTACCCATACGTTTTAAGGTGGCCCAACGGTTGGTTTCTCCTGCTAATTCTAAAGCTCGTTCTACCAGGATAGTATCTAAGTCTACAGAACCATAATGATCAGTTTCTCCTGTAGCACGCTCTCTAACTCTATTTATATGAAATAAGGCCTGAGTTGTATTATTAGCCCCCAAAAATGCTTCGGCAGCAATTAGATGTGTTTCTGCCACTCTAAAAATAAAGGCATCTCGTGCGCCTCCGTTTTCATCATCAAACACCTCATCATCAAACTTTTTCATAATTGGAAAGTTTACAAAAAACGGACTTGCGGAGAATTGATAGTTAACTCCTGGTATATCATCAGGCTTTCCATACAAATACTGGTCTGGTTGATATACCCAATACCTGTTTAATTTGTCACTAAGCTCCTCTGTATCGAGTGTGTTTTTTGGGAAATATACAACTGTATCTCCCGGTACAATAACATCATCTACCCATTCTGCTGCTTCGTCGGCATAAAGCACACGGTGTATGGTTGCATCTTCACGCGTATCATTATCTGCAAATAAACTATAAAAATACGGTGTCATCATTAAGCCATCACCTTGCTTACCATATTGGTTTGTACGGCTAATTCCTGCTATATCCTGTATGCCATACATAAATAAACCATGCTTGTTATTATTTCTGTCTTCTGAGAATTCATTATTCTCCCAATGCGCCGCAAATAGAATTTCAGGATTTACCTGGTTATTGTAATCGAACACTTCAGCAAAAGTTTGGCTTCTAATATCGTAAGAACCTATCGCCTGGACAGCTAAATCAGCTGCTGTTTGAAAATCGGAACCCGAACCATAACTTTTATAAGCACGGGTTAAGTACACTTCAGACAAAAGGTGTTGTGCAGCCCTTTTTGAGAAACGCCCTACTTCCGGATCGTCTACAAGATCTGGTATAGCGGCTTGCAGCTCATTAATAATTAAAGAAAAGGTTTCTTCTTCTGTAGAACGCGTATAATCGTTACGTATGCTTAAAGGTTCTTCAAGTTCTATTGCCACACCACCGTATTGTACAACCAAATTATAATATGCCAATGCTCTTAAAGCACGTGCCTGAGCAATACCATAAACTTTAGCCTCAAGGTTGATATCACTCCAACTAATTTGATTATTATAACGATTGATCGCTGTACTAGCTTTTGCTATCACATTATAGTTACTACTCCAAACACCATTGGTTGTAGGTGCAACAATATTATTATAGTCGTTTAAGGGGCTATATGAAGATATTTCACTTTTTGTTGTAAATAAATCTGTTCCTGCAAATTTATAGCCGTGATTCCTGTATACTTCTCTTGTGGCTGTATAAACTCCAACTACTAATTGATCGGCATTATCTTCAGTAATAAAGTTTTCACTCGTTACATCTGAATAAAAATCTTCTTGTATAAAATCATCACAGGCATTAAACAGCATTGAAACAATGAGCAATGCTAGAATTGGTATTATGTTTTTATATATTTTCATCTCCTTATAATTTTAAATTTTTCAACATTATTCGATGGAACTCCCCTGTCATATTTTTCTGCTGAATAAGCAATACTTATGGCTCGTTTCATCTTTCATTTATTTAAAAATTAGAACGATAACTCTACTCCGAATAATACTGTTTTCATCATATAGCCTGCGTTATAGGTGTTTCCCATACCGGTTTCAGGATCAGGTCCGGCATAATCGGTAAACGTAAATGGATTTTGAATATCTAAGGTTACCCTTAGGCTCGACATTTTTAGCTTATCCAACAAAGCTTGTGAAGCATTATAACCTAAACCGATGTTTCCTATTTTAACAAAATCGTAGTCGGTATAATAGTTATTTCCTGTACTTGCATAATGAGCTGCCGGGTATTTGGCATCCTGATTATTAGGCGTCCAATAATCTAAATCTACCTTATTAAACTTTGCTCTATCGTTTTGCCATGGGGCAAAGTTGTTATAAAATTCTGAATGACCGTATGCTCCCTGCCTGGTATACATTTGCACACTTAAATCGAAATTTTTATACATAAAAGTATTGGTCATACCACCAATCCAATCGGGAGAAATAGATCCAATTACTTTTTTATCTTCTTCATTTAAAGCACCATCGTCATTAAGATCGGCATATTTCCATTGCCCTGGATAACTATTGTAGCTATGCGCCTCTTCAGCCTCATCCAACTGCCAAATACCAACAATTTCGTAATTATAAATAGCATCTACTGCTTCCCCTATTTGGCGTACGCCATGGTTCCCATAAGGAATTTTATCTAAATCACCATCAAGCTCCAATATTTCGTTTTTGTTTCGAGCATAGTTTAAGCTGGTAGTCCACTTAAAGTCCTCAGTTTGTAAATTGGTCGTGTTCAGGGTGATTTCCACACCTTTATTTCTCACTGAACCATAATTACCAACGGCCGCACTAAATCCTGTTATAGCCGATAAGGATTTTCCTAAAATGGCATCCACGGTTTTCTTATTATAGACTTCTAACCCTAAACGTATTCTATTTTTCAGCACACCTAAATCCACCCCTATGTTGAACTCTTTGGAGCGTTCCCACGTCAAATCATAGTTGGCCAACCCGGCTACTTGTACACCATTCACATGGCTGTCTCCAAAAGGATAGTCTGCTCCATTTAAAAACGCTAAAGATTGATACGGGCTTACCGGGCTGTCATTACCTGATTCTCCATAACTGAAGCGGAATTTAAGGTTGTTTAGCCAATATATATCTTGTAAAAAAGTCTCTTCGCCAGCTCGCCAGGCAAACGCCACAGATGGGAAGAATGCCCACTCATGACCGGCAGCTAATTTAGATGACCCATCATATCGACCTGTAAAAGTAAATAGGTATTTTTCATATATATTATAGTTTAATCTACCGGCAAATGAGGCTAAGGTTTCTTTTTCATAGGCCGTTGCATAATTTCGCACATCTAATCCGGCAGCTGTGTTGTAGTATTGATACACATCCGTATCAAAATTTCTGGTTTCAATCATGCTACCTTCATCTTGTCTGTAATACACAGAAGAGATTAAGGTGGCTTTTAAATTGTGTCCATCAGCCACATCAAAATTAAAATCTGCAATATTGTCCCAAGTGTAAGACGTATTAAAAAACGTATCATAATACGCACGTGTGCGAGACTCTTCATTTCTTGCTGATTTTGTTAACAATCCGAATTGCTGTCCATGGCGGGAAGTTCGTATATTCGGTGCAAATTGTGTTTTAAAACTTAACCACTTTGCGGGTTTATAGTTTAAAAATACATTGGCAATCACATCCAATGTTCTTGTATTGTTTAACCATGCATCTTCGTACGCTTCATAATAAGGATTTAAGAAACGTCCATCCTGATCGTCAGGGAACAAAATAAGGTTTCCTTCAGGGTCACGTGGATTTACCGTAGGTGCTAAACGTAATGTGCTACGAAACAACTCATTACTTCCTGTTTCGCGCTCTGATAATGACAAGTAAGATTTTAAACCTACCGAAAACTGATCCGATACCTTTTTGGTAATGGAAGCACTCAAATTGTAACGTTCATATTTTTGATTACCCATGATACCTTCGTTACTTAAGTATCCGATAGACCCATTATATATTAGCCCTTTGCTTCCTCCAGACAATCCTAAAGAATGACTGGTTTGAATCCCTGTTTCTATGTAGTCATCCTGCCAATCGGTATAACGACGGTTGGCCACATTGTCCACTTCTTCATTTGACGATCTGAATTCGCCTGAAAAATCTACAGGAAGTGTATTATAATCTTCAACAGTTGGATAATATGGTGTATTAAAATCAAATAGCCCTTGCCAATTCCTACTTCTTATTACATCTTCAACAAAAGCAACATACTCGTCTCCATTAAACATATCCGGTTTATTGGCTACTGAGTTTACACCAACAGTACCCTCGTACGTAAACCTTGTTTTTCCTTCAACACCGTTTTTAGTAGTAATTAATACCACCCCATTCGCACCTCTTGCTCCATAGATTGCTGTAGCCGACGCATCTTTTAAGATATCCATTTGCTGAATATCCGAAGGGTTCAAAATGTTAATATCTTCAAAGAAAACACCATCCACCACATATAATGGTTTAGAAAGGTCGGCAGCTAAGTCATCGCTTAATCCATCACGCGTTTCATTCGTGTTTTGAATAACCGTATTACCTCTGATATCAATTGACATTGGAGCGCCTGGTTTATTGTTACTGGTTTTTACATCAACACCGGCAACTCGCCCCTGCATAGCTTGACCAATATCAGTTTTCTTTTGTTCTGTTAAATTTTTCGTGCTTAAAGAAGCCACAGCCCCGGTTAAATCTGTTCTTTTTACAGATCCATATCCAATGGCCACTACTTCATCAAGGCTTTGCATAGAAGATAATAGTGTAACGTTAATTGTCGTTTGATTACCAACTGCTATTTCCTGGCTCTCAAATCCAATAAAAGAGAAAACAATAATTGACGATTTGTTCGGTACGTTCAATGAATACCTTCCATCGGATCCGGTAATGGTTCCTGTGGATGTTCCCTTGATAGCGATGGTAACACCCGGTATTGATTCGTTTGTATCACTGACAACTTTTCCGGTTATATTAATTTGCTGGGCAAATATTGAGGTCCAACTGACTAATAATACCAGCGTGATAAAAATTTTTGGTAAATGTTTCATAGATTTTAGATTTATATTCATAATAACTTGGATTTAACCCGCAATATGCATTAGAAATTCTATTACCCCTTGAAATTACTTTAAACCAAGACACTTCGTTGCATCACTTCAACTCACCAGAACGATGCTCCCGAAAGTAATCGGGACAAGTGATGCCTCGTTTCAGTAATGCCTTGTTTTATTGTACTTGCAATGCTCATGACGAACCCCCAATACATAATCCGGGTTTAAATTATTTGCAATAATTTTTAACCTCTCTTGATGTGATGGATTGACTTATTACTTTACATAGGCGAAATGATTTTTTAAGATTTATTAACATCACAAATTTAAACAGAAGACATATTGGAAGTATGTAAAATTTAATCTGATACATGCAATATTAAATCAATGTCTATTAATCACTGAATATATGACACTTACAAGCCAGAAGAGAATTGACTAAATAGTATTAGGGAACATGTAATATTTAACCCAATACCTATATAATATTCAATCTACGTTTAATGAACGTGAAGAATGAACTACACTGAGTATGGTTTTTTTAACTATTTTATTTACTGCGGCGACAAAGGTTAACTGTCCAAATTTATTGAACGTAGTAACTTAATAAATTAAAGCTGAGTTTGAAGCGTCTAAATCAATTGCGTTTGGAACTACACTTATAACCTATTCAGATTATAAAATATTGGATAACCAGACGATTCTTCTCAAGAGTGATAGTCAAAAAGTAACGGCTGAAATTCAAGCGAATGATTGTTCGATAAAAATTACGGATGCACCTGATCCTGTTCGATTGTCAAGTGGCCAAACTGCGTACCGGCTATATATCGAATAAACGAAACCTTTATAAAAAGGATCAATCAGCATTAGATACACTCCCGTAGGTGACTAGCATTGTGTTGTTTTGAAAAAGGTTAAATCGAATATGAAACAAGCAAGAACTTTTTCAATTATATAGTACTTAAAGCAGGATGATTTAAAAAATAAATTACCGGAAAATTATAAAACCAGAAGAGAATTTACATGTCGAACCCAACTGTTAACATTTTATTTTCTGTCTTTTTATATATATGCTGGGAGACTCTCCAAAATGCTTTTTAAAGCACTTGCTGAAATATAGTGCATCATTGTAACCTACTTTAAAGGCAACTTCAGATATATTATATTTAGTTTTAATTAACATATGAGCAGCCTTTTTTAAACGAAATGTTTGTACAAAATCACTAGGCGATGTTCCTGTAATGTTTTTGATTTTTCGGTACAGGTATGAGTAGCTGACTCCTAAATCCTGGCATAATAATTCATTATTATAATCCGAATTATCCAGATTTACCTCCACTAATTCAATCATCTTTTTTAATAGATCTTCATCTAATTGGGATAAGGTTAATTCTTTAGGTGTGATATTAATATCATGTAAATAGTCACTTTTAAGATGATGGAGTTTACTAATTAAATTTTTTATTCGCACCTTTAACAATTGGGGTTCAAAAGGCTTGGTTATATAGTCATCGGCACCTGTTTTATAACCATCCATTTTAATGTCGGAGGATGCAAGAGCAGTCATTAATATTACAGGGATGTGGCTTATCTCAGGATTTGATTTTATTTTTTTACAAAACTCTAACCCATCCATATTTTCCATCATAATATCTGAGATAATCAGATGTGGGCTATGTTCTTCACAAACACTTAAACCTTCTAAGCCATCATTAGCAGTAAAAACACAATACTCCTCCGATAAAAAGTCGTATAAAAACTCTCTTAATTCATAATTATCTTCAACAATTACAATTCTTTGTTTACCATCCTTATTTTCAATGGTGTTAACATCTTTCTGTTGGTTTTCAGCATAATTGATAACCTGCCTCATTTGCTTGTTTAAATCACTCTCTAAATCAAATATTTCTTCTTCTGCATATGGTTGTTTGGTAAGTGGTAAGCAAACCGTAAAGGTGGTTGACTCGCCTAATTGACTATCCACATTCACGCTACCATGGTGCAACTCCACCAGATTTTTTACAAGTGAAAGTCCGATTCCTGTTCCGGTTGATTTAGCTTGACCATCCGTCTGGTAAAAACGTTCAAATATCTTTGCATGTAAATGTTTATCGATTCCTTTACCCGTATTGGTTATGCTAATCTCAACTTGCTGATCCGTTAATGCTTCGCCTGATGATAATACCTTAAGCTCAACTGTCACCGTGCCCATTTCGGGCGTGTATTTATAAGCATTTGATAACAGGTTAAATAAAATGATATCTAATTTTTCACGGTCAAACCATCCGTTAATCACCTTTTTTTCAAAGAAAAATTCGGTGGCTATCGATTTTTCTTTGGACATAAATTCGAAAGCCTCCAAATTTGATTCAGTTATAGCAACTATGTTTGAGTACGTCACTTTTATTTTCATCCCTTCATAAAGCGATTTCCGAAAATCAAGTATCTGGTTTACCAAATTTAATAACCTATTCGAATTATTAAGTATCAACTGTTGAAGCCTACTTCTCTCTTCATCATTTTTATTATAATCAATAAGCTGCCTTATTGGCCCCATTATTAAAGTAAGTGGTGTTCGTAACTCATGTGAAATATTTGTGTAAAACCTTAACCTTTCCTGATGAAACTTTTCTTCCTTTTCACGTTTTACACGCTCAATAAGCAGGTCATTCTTAAGTCGCAACCGGATGATGAGCACTTTTCGAATTTGATAAATTAATAAAGCAAGAACTACGATATATAGAATAATGGCCCATTTACTAAACAACGGGGATGGTTTAACTCTTATCGGAAGTGAAGCTGAGTTTTTGCTCCAAATACCATCGTTATTCGCACTAAATACCTCAAAAGTGTACTTGCCAGCTGATAAATTCGTATAGTGCGCCAACTTCTGATTTCCAATATGCCAGTCTTTATCATAGCCATGAAGAATATATCTAAACTGATTTGCTTCTTGATTGAGATAAGAGGTTGATATAAAATTTATGGTAAAATCTTTATTACGATGATTCAGGGTAATTTCCTTCTGATGGTTGATGTTTTTACTTAATATGACCTGGTTATTTATTTCGGTTCCGGGATGCAATTCTGTGTTATTTACAGTTAAAGAGGAAAAAACAGGAGCTGGCGAATAATTGTTAACCACAAGAGATGAAGTATTAAACTGATATATATCATCAAAACCACTTAAATAAAGTTTGTCTGTATGGTCAATAAAAAAACCACGCCGGTTATACTGACTGCTTCTGATCCCATTATTGACATTAAAAAACTTAATTTGGGACAATTCAGGATTAACTTTGGCTATTTTATTAAAGTTCAGGTTCAACCATAGATTATCCTTTGAATCAACCTGAATATTTGTAACCCACAAAGGATCTAATTGTCCGAAAACAATAGGCCGAAACACGTTTAAGCCTTTGTCATATTGATAAAAACCATTTCTGCCCCCGATATATATTCCGCCATTTCCCGACTCAACGATGGAGGTAAATACATTTGGAGTTGTTTTGCCCATATGGTTTTCAGGTAAATAATGCTCAAACACATCATATTTTGCATCTTGCCTATATATACCATACTGACTAATTATCCATATTTTTTCGTTTTCATCGATCAGGATGTCATTAACTTCAACCTCATCTGGTAATCCAGCGTATTTTTTAAAGGTATTTTTTAAAGGATCAAATAGTTTTAATCCTTCTCCTCTGGTTCCAACAAGAATATTTCCATCAACAGACTCTTCCAATACATATATGGGAGAATTGTTTGCAGAATGTCGATAGGCGCTAAATGATTGATTATGACCATCCATCCTAATCAACATTCCATTATATGTACCAGCCCAAACGTTATTTTTGGAATCAACCAGTAAAGCATATAATTTCTCTCCATACTTTGCAAACTGATTATTTGCCGGAAAGTACCTGTTAGACTTTTCATTTTTAAAAATGATGCCATGAGATAGTGTCATGATTAGCACACCATCTTTATAAGGATAAAAATCAGTAGCCGTTTGTTCCTGAAGGTCATTAATCACGTCTCCTCCAATGTACTGAAACTGATTTTGATATGGATCATAGTTGTTCAATCCATTTTCCGTTCCAATCCAAACACTTCCGGAGTTATCCTGGAATATATCCATGATTTGATTATTGGAAATAGAATGCGCGTACTTGCTATCGTGATAAACCAGCTCCACATCTTCAGTCTTCAAATCCAAAAAATTATCACAAATGACGATACCTCCCCAGGTACCTACCCAAATTTTTTCATTCTTATCTTTGTAAATGGATCTGATGTAGTTTGTCATTCTACCTTGCGAGAGTTTTTTGGAGACATGATACTGACATACTTTTTTTTCATCAGGATCTATTACATTCAAACCGTTACGAGTTCCTGCAACAATGTTTCCATTAGCATCTTCAAAAAGACAATAAACATGGTTATGCGATAAACGTTTGGATGGATCCTCCGATCGATAGTTTGTAACAGACTTTATTTCTGTATTAGACACAGATAAACAGTATACCCCATTTTGCCACGTACCAAGCCATATTGATCCGTTTTTAGCCAACAAAATGCATTTAATATACTCTGCATAGCCTTCACCATTTCCAATTTTAAACGATTTAAAAGAATCATTTTCCGGAGTATATAAATTTAATCCGCCTTCTCTGGTTCCAATCCATATTTGCCCATTTGAATCAACTGTGATGCATCTTATTTTTTGATCAGAAATTGAACGCGGATTCTTCTTGTCATGACTATAACTAACTATCTTTTCGGTTTGAGGATCATACTTCGCCAACCCATTATTCGTACCTATCCAAATAAATCCATTCTTATCCTGCGCTATGGCCGTAACATCATTGTCAATCTCACTATTTTTATTAAAGTGGACAGTATTATCGGAGCCATTATAAACGTACACCCCACTAAAAGTGGCCAACCACAATAAGCCTTGCCTATCCTGCATAATCTGGCGAACACTTAAATTAGTTTCTCCTTCTTGTGTGACAATCTTATTAAAAGAATGGCAATAGGCCAAACCAACATAAAAACAAAATATGATAACAAAAATAGATTTCAAGTAATAACTTTTCATAACATTTGTTCAATTTTCATCCATATCCCCTACATCAGTTTGTCCATAAAGTACCAATACTTCCTTAACATGAATTGTATGTTATTGCAAAATAGTTATAATTCTCTATTTTAATTAATGATTGTTTATATAATTTTCGTCTAAAACTTTTATTTTTATTTTGTTTTAATGGTACATTTTGAACTTGTTAACCAAGGCGAGCTAAACGTGACTTCCACATCCCCTTGCTCACCGGTAGCCTGAATATAGGCTATCATTTTTCCATTGTGAACACGTTGCTTGTTGTCGCGATAATCTCCCATATCACGATCGTTGCCGGCTTCTAAACCGAGCAATTTAGCCGGCCCATTAACCCTACAGGTTATTTCGTTGTCGGCCAGTACTACAGGAATACCATCTTCATCAACGATGCCGATTTCTATCTGGGCCACCCCCATTTCTCTTGAAATTTCCTTTTTGTCCCAATGGATTTGAATGGCATGGGGCTGCTTAGATGTTTGAATAACAGAACGACTTTCCTCTTGCCCGGATTCATTTACAGCTATCACTTCCAATTGACCCGGTTCAAAGGGAATTTCCCAGAAAAATACCCCGGTTTCATCATCATATTCTTTCACATCACCCACCTGGTGCCCGTTTAGCATCAATTTGGCCTTGCCGGAATTTGTAAAAGCCAGCACTTTGACCATCTCCCCCTTTTGGTAGTTCCACGCGGGCCAGGCACGACGGGTTAAATTTTTAACATTCGAATTGGAAGTAGTTGTTCCCAGGTATGCCACAGGCTTTTCACTCCACAAAGCACGGCGGAACTCCCCGCGAGGCTTCACAAATCCGGCATAGTTTAAAAGACCTCCATTTCCTCCACGCGCAGGCCAGGCACCGGATTCACCCAAATAATCTATGCCTGTCCATAAAAACTGTGCCGCAATAAAATCATTGTTTTTCACCGCATTCCAGGCGGCCATTGAATGTCCGTTTTCACTGCCATATATCACGCGCTCAGGATATTCTTCATGGTCAAGCGCATAACGTCCCTCGGTATAATTGTATCCGCAAACATCCAGGCTACCCGGGTACTCCGTATGGTTTGACATGATTACACCGGCCAAAGCGGCTGTAACCGGACGAGAACCGTCGTGCCTGCGCACCTCCGCCGAAAGCCTTTTGGCGATATCGCCCAAGCGCACTGCCTGAGGGGCATCGGGCAAATAACCCCCGTATACCTTTTGTTTTATTCTTCCGTGATCCAGAACCGGGTGCGAATAAGGGTCGTTCGGATAATCCACCTCATTGCCTATACTCCACATAATGATGGATGGGTGATTGCGGTCGCGCCTGACCATATCGGCCACATCTCGGCTGCTCCACTCTTCAAAGAAGTCATAGGAACCTTCATATCCCGGTTTGCCTTTATTCCAGCCAACCAGCCATTTACGTTTGGGATATTCCCATTCATCAAAAGCCTCATCCTTAACCAATAAGCCCAACTCATCACACAAATCATACACCGCAGGAGCCTGGGGGTTATGGCTCATTCGTATTGCATTGCAGCCCAAATCTTTCAAGTTCTGTAATCTTCGTTTCCAAACTTCTTTTGGCACGGCACTTCCCAGGCACCCTGCATCGTGGTGGATACAGACCCCCTTGATCTTCATTCCTTTTCCGTTCAGGTAAAACCCGGTATTGGCATCAAAATGAATACTTCGGATACCAACTTTAGTTTCGGTTTTATCAATAATCTTGCCCCCCTCTTGCAGCCTGGTTTGCAATGTATAGAGGTAAGGGTTATCCACCCCCCAAAGCTTTGGGTTATTGACTTTCAATTCGGCGTCCGCAAGCTTATCGGATTCCGGGGCCATTTCAAGATTCCTACTTGAAGTAGCCACCACATTTCCTTCCGAATCAATCAACTCGTTAACTAATTTCAAAAGTTTCGTCTCAGCGGATTCGTTTTTTACTTCCATTTTTACGGAAACCTTGGCCTTTCTTGCAGAAACTTCAGGCGTCGTGTAGCGTATCCCCCATTGTGCAAAATGAACTTTCCCCGAGGTTATCAAATATACATCGCGATAGATACCGGAACCTGTATACCAACGCGAATCAGCTTCCCGGCTATGATCAACCTTTACGGCTATTACGTTGTGTTTTGTACGGGTAACAAAAGGTGTAATATCGTAACAGAACGAGATATAACCGTTGGGACGCTTGCCCACCAGTTGTCCGTTTACATATACTTCGGTTCGGTTGTAAACGCCTTCAAAGTACAACCAGGCTTTTTGGTCTAAGGTGAGCCCTGACAAATCAAGCGATTTACGGTACCAACCAATTCCCCCGGGCAAATAGCCGGTACAACTCGATAAGGAAGGGCTGAGTGGTGCTTCAATACTCCAGTCGTGCGGCACATTGAGCAAACGCCACTTCTCATGGTTAAAACCGGGGTCCTGCGCATTCTCCGGATTGTCCAAAGTAAAATACCATCCGTCATGCAACAAAAGGCTTTCACCAAACGAGACTTGAGCATAACTATTCGTGTTAACAACAATAAACAGGATAAATCCCAAAAAGCTGTTGATTTTATAACTTTTCAAATTTAAATTAATTGTTTGATGTGTCATTTGAGTTTTATTTTCTACGGGTTAATTCCTTTTTTTTCTCCGGTAACTTTTCCCAATCCCTTGGGTGACTGATAACCGGTACGTCCGGAAATAAAGTCCCAGTTATACGCTGTCCGCTCCCTCTTTGATTGTACTCGCCTAATTCTTCACGCGCTTTTTTTGCTATTTTCAATAATTTCTCCACTATTTCGGGGTGTTCCCTTGATACATCCCTAGTCTCGTGAATATCATTCAAAAGGTCGTACAAAACCGGTTTCTCGATGTCAATAAACTCGGTTTTACTTTTATCCCAAAAAGGAATCTGCTCAATGGAACGGGGCAAGTGTAACTTCCAATGCTTATAGGATACGGCCTGCAAATTTTCACAGTTGTAGTAATAATAAGGCTTTTCCGGATCTATAACCGAGCTGTCCCCTTTGAAAATCGGCAAAATGCTTTTCCCGTCATACGTTCTGTCTTTGGGAATTTCTGCTCCAATTATCTCTGAAAGTGTAGGAAAGACATCGAAAGAAAATACCGGAACATTCAGCATAGCACCTTTATCAATACCTTCCGGCCACGAAATAATAAAGGGTACCCTGTGACCTCCTTCGAGAGAAACATATTTGGTTCCGCGATATGGAACAGCGTACTTGTTTTTGGTAGGTCCATTGTCGGAAGTAAAAATGATGATAGTATTGGATAATTTACCGGTCTTTTCCAGTGAATTTATCATTTCACCAATACTCCAGTCGAACTCCTGAATAACATCGCCTCTAACGCCATCGCCAGAAGAACCTACGAAATTTTTGCCCGCCTTATATGGCGTATGCGGGTAATTATGCGAATAGAATAAAAAAAAGGGCTTATCGGCTTCCTCTTCAATAAACGTGCATATTCGTTCGGTATATAAGCTGGTCAGTTTTTCGAGGGGAGTCACTTCATATACCAATTCCTTCCCGTCATAGAACTCTTTACTGTGGCCAAAATTACATGGCATTCCATAATATTCGTCGAAGCCTTGGTTTAAGCATGAAAATTTTTCTTCGGTACCCAGATGCCATTTACCCACCATAAACGTGGTATAATCCTGCTTTTTAAATTGTTCGGCAATGGTAATCTCGTCGGGATTCAACCCCAAAAACCAGTGTGCATCGCGCCTGGGATTTATGCCCATGTATAAACCTGTTCTCTGGGGATATGCACCAATTAATAAAGCGGCTCTTGAAGGAGAACATATAGAAGCTGCGGTATGATAATTCGTAAAGCGGAGCCCTTGATCTGCAAGCCCATCAAGATTTGGTGTTTTTACGTGCTTTGCACCATAACAGCCTATATCGCTGTAACCTAGATCGTCGGCAAGGATTAAGATTACATTAGGTTTATCTTGAGCTTTCGATGTTATGATATTACAGCCACCAAACAGCAGGACAATTACACTTAATTTTCTTAGCAAAACAGTGGTATATTTCAATATTTTACTCATCATCATATTTTATCATCTAAAGGTTGATTCACTTTATCCCATCATAGATCAGTTATCCCAGTTATCTGTTCTAAATGGATAAGCCGGTAATTCACTTTTGTTCACCAAATTAACAGTAGGTTTTCCAGCAAAAGCATACCGAATATATTTAGGCTCTTTAATTTTTGGAGAACTTAAGGTTACCGTTTCACCTACAATTTCAGCATTTGCCTTCACCCACTCCCCGCTTTCATCTGCAATCCAAAAGCCGGATGGGGCTTTGCTGTTTGTGGTTTTTAGCCCGGAGGCATTGTTAAAATGAACGATTATTTTTTCGCCTTGTAAGTCCACGCTCTTAAACGTAGGCCCCATGGCCGAAACTTCTTGATGGAGTGTATTTTTTGTGGCTAACAGGGCAGCTCTTTGTCCGATCGGCAGCTTATCCTGTGGGTGGATATTTTTCAGATCTCCCAAATCGATGGTGTTTACTACTGAAGTGTTCGGCAAATCCAGTGATGCCAATTGGGATTCGCGCATCCAGGCCCAGGAAGGTTCGGTGGGGCTTTCAGGATCTATGGCTTGCTTGGTCTGCGGTCCCTTACCATAACCCGGTAGCATAATTACCATAAAATGCATCTTGTCGTCCTGCCATTGCCTGCGGTAATTCAGTATCCATTTTTTGAGCACTTCGTCATAATCCTTCATCCCGCATACCCGGTGAAACCAATCTTTTTCACTAACCTCCGGCAGGCCCGACAGATAACGCGTGTTACGTTCGCCCTGATACCAAACCAGTCCCCTGCATGCAAAAGGGATAAGCGGGTGCATCATGGCATTGTAAATAATATTGGAATGACGTCTTAGAAAGATATTCTCTTGATTTGTCCAGGCATCTGACCGACGCACCAATTCATTGATTTTAGCCACGCGCAAGGTATCAGCATCAAACTCCTTCATTATGGTATCAAAATGCGGTAGTTCCCTGGTCATACTTCTAGGCATCCAGGCCTCTATTGAAGAGCTACCCCAGGCAGTTTGGATGATCCCTACAGGCACATTGGCCAGGTTATTGAGAAAATAAGCAAATGAAAAGGCTACCGCACTTTGGGGGTGAGTTACTTTCCATTGTCCCTGCACTTCATCCTGTTCCTCTAAGGCTACCAGGTTTTGCACGTTAAAACTTCTAATATTTTTTACCAGTGGGACCAAGCCCCTTATTTCGGGTATCGACGAAGCGGACATAAACATATTAGATTGGCCGGAACAGATCCAGACTTCCCCCACTAAAATATCTTTAATAACCACCTTACTTTCACCTGATACGATCATATCTTGCCCCTTGGCGGAACCCTTTAAAGGATCTAGCTTAACCATCCACTTTCCATCGGCTGTGGCTCTCGTCGTTTTTTTCTGCCCGGCAAATGTTACCGTGATCTTGTCTTTAGGTGCGCTATGCCCCCAAACAGGAACTTCTTTTTCTCTTTGCAAAATCATATGGTCGCCAAATATATTGGCTAGTTTTAGATTTTGTCCAAAGGCCATTGAACTGCCTATAATAAGCAGTGAAATGACCAGCTGAATTTTAATTGGAGATTTAAACATGTTCGATTCGTTTAATAACTGTTATCCATTTTACTTTACCTGTATCAGTTCATTGGGCGTAAGATATGGCTCATCACCAAGTAGCCGCGCATTTTCGCCTCGTTTTTCAACATCTCCTATATCCTTTTTTGCCCAGTCCAGAAGCTTACTTAATTCTGCAACTACTTCGGGATGTTCATTGGCCACATTAGTCGTTTCTGCTATATCAATATCCAAATCATACAATACATAGTCATCAAACATTATCCTGTCTTCAGGTGCTATATGGATTGGCCACTTTCTGTAAACTATGGATTTGGAATCGGGATTATGAGGTAGATGCAATTTCCATTTTCCCATTCGCACCGCACGTAATTCCTGATGCTGGTAATAGAAATAAGGACGTTCCAGGGAACTTGATTTCCCATATAAAATGGCTGAAATATCCAGACCGTCAATGACTCTATCCGTAGGGATTTCCGCTCCCGCAATTTGGGCAATGGTAGGCAATAAGTCAATGGTGGCAGTGAGCTGGTCCGATGTGGTTTGGGCAGGCACTTTTCCTGGTGCACGGATAATGAACGGAACACGCAAGCCTCCTTCCCAAGCCGAGGTTTTTGCGCCTCGCAAGGGCTCGGCGTGCCCACCGTGCTCTTTTTTAATCCACCAGGGGCCATTATCACTGGTATAAATCACATAGGTATCTTCATCTAATCCGCTTTCTTTCAGCTTGGACAATATGCGCCCTACGTTAAAATCTATTTCTTCAATCACATCGCCATAGAGCCCCCCTTCCGATTTACCCTTAAAATCGTCGGAAACCGCCAATTTGGTATGCGGCATGGTATGCGCCAGATAAAGGAAGAAAGGACGGTCCTTTTGCTTTTCTATAAAAGCCATTGCTTCGTCGGTATATCGTCGTGTAAGCGTGGACATATCTGCATTTAACTCAACAACTTCTTTATTTCGTAGCAGGTGCACTCGCTGATCATTACTGCCCGGTGTAAAAAAAGAATAATCAAAACCTTGATGAACAGGTAAAAGGTCGGGATTAAATTTTTCGGGGTTATGCCCTGCCAAATCCCATTTACCAATCATACAAGTAGCATATCCTGCAGGTTTCAAAACCTCAGCAATGGTTACCTCGCTCAATGACAATTTTGGATGGGGCGCAACACCATTATCGTTACGCGCATTCCGCATAGGATAGCAGCCGGTCATCAAGGCAGCCCGTGATGGGCCACATACCGTTTGGGCATAAAAATTGGTCAACTTCATTCCCTCAGCTGCCATTTTATCCACGTTTGGGGTTTTTATGTTTGGCGAACCAAAACAGCCCAAATCCTGATAACCCTGGTCATCGGTGAAGATGATAATGAAGTTTGGTTTTTTATCTTTTCCCTGTTTTTGGAGATTACATGACATTACTAAGAATGACAATAGAACAAATAATAAGTGTTTAATACTTGGCACCATGGTTATTTTTTTATGTTTGATTTTATTCTTTCTAACTCTTTATGAATAGTATCCAGTTCTTGTTTTTGAAAAACAGAGAAATCATAAGATTCAACCCGTTGGTCATGTTGAACAAATTCAACCTTTGCTGTTTCAATTCTTAAATCCAGCAAGTCTTCAATTTTTATCTTATGGGGCTTCTTAAATGAATTTTTGTATTCAATTTCTTCTTTTCTAAGAGAAATGAAATTCTTTTCCTTGATTAATTCTTTTCCAAATTTGCTTTGAATAATATTTAATATTCCACCAAGAGTAAGAATACTCCAGAATGAGAATAATTCAAAATCCGATTTATACACCCCATACATACCTATTAGAGATAAAATGATCCCACCTATGTACATTGCTTTTTTTCTAGCAGCATTTAATTCCCTTCTGCCGTAAAATTTTTGATTGAGTGTTTTCATTCGTCTTAATGTTTATTTGTAATGGGCACTCCGCCTGCCTGTTCTATAACCGGGTAATTCACCCATCCCCTGTATCCAAATTTTAAAATGCTTGTTTCAATTATTTAATTCAATCCCAAAAGTCAATTTTACCGTCTCATATCCTTTGAATATTATTTCCTTTTTCATGTATTTCAATTCGTTAATAAACTTGGAATATTCGCATCGGACTTATTTTTATAATACTCTTCTTCCAGGATATGCTTTGCCCTTTGTGCATTTATTCGTTCTGCAAAGAAAAGAATAACCAAATCATATCGATCTATTAATTCCTCATTCGATTTTCCAGCCGGGCAGTTTAACCAACCTTTTGATTCTTTTTCTTTTTCACTATTTTTGTAATTAGCGTAATAATACATTATTTCTCTTTTATGAGGTAAATTTTTTAAAATATCGACGCGTGCTGAAAAACTTGATTGGCCAATCCTTGCTATATCCACCTTCCCGGTAATTGAAATTCCAGGCACGACAAATTGCATTAAAAGAGAGTCTCCTTTGTTATAAAAATAGAGTCTATGATATACGGTTGTATCTTTTGGAGAATGGTGATGATTAAATTTAAGCCCATTTTCAACTTGTATATCTTCAACAATATTTCTTTGTTTTATGCGTTTTCCATTTTCATACATTTCATAACTCACGGAAATATATTCTCCTTTTTTAAGTTCAAAGGGAAATTTAAATACATTTATTCCCATCTCATCGAAAATGTTACTTAAATCCTCAGTGTCAAACTCATAGTCATTGTTTGTTCCCTGACTAAAAGTTAAACCTGCTGTTAACAAACTCAAACCAAATATTAGAACTAAATTCTTCATTATATCATAGGGGTATATAAATATTACTCGTTCCTATTTTTCCACAACTACCTCTCGCGTGTTTAAATTTCCGGGGTAAGTTGACTTTGGACGGTTCGTTCCGTTCCTGTTCCAGTCTCCCAATTCCTCCCGGTATATTTCTGCCATCGCTTCTAACTCATTGATCTTTTTTTGGTCATCCAGTGCTATTTTTTCTGCTTTATCGCTTTGAAGGTTATTAAGCATTGGAGCGGCTAATTTCTTATTTCGTCTTTTTGCCCAATACACGCAACTTGCAGTCAAATCAGGATCACGGGGCAGGTGAAGTTTCCAGTCCACCTGCCTGATCGCTTCCAATGTCAGGCCATTGTAATAAGCAAATTCTTTTCTGGGGCTTAGTTTTTCCTTACCACTCATCATTGGCAACAGGTTGTAGCCATCGTATTTCCGATCGGTCGGTAGCAAGGTTCTTGTTGCAGCAGCAATAGTAGGTAAAATATCCAGTGCACTGACCAGTTGGTCCGACACCTGTTCTGCAGGAATTCCCGCCGGCCAACGAATAATTGCAGGTACACGATGGCCTCCTTCCTGGGTTTGGTATTTACCGCCGGAAAATGGGAATGCCGAACCAGCCGGTAACCAGGGACCGTTATCTGAAGCCAAAATCACCATGGTTTCTTTCCCGATGTTCAACTCTTCCAGCTTTTGGAGTACAAGGCCAACATGATAATCCAGTTCTCTTACCATGGCCGGAAAGATCTTTGGATTCATTTTCCCTTTTTTCTCCTGGTAGGAGGCCCACTCGTCTGGCGTACAAAATTCCTTGTTGGGCGACCAGGGACCATGTACCAGGTAATGTGCCAGATAGATAAAAAATGGTTTATCGTTTTGTTGTTGCCTTTCCATAAAATCAATCGTCGCATCGGTTAATTTTTGATGCGCCTGACTAAACTTTATTTCATCCACTGGATCTTCATTATGGTACCAGGTTCCCGCTCTGCCAATATGAAAATTGTGAAGCCTTCCGATGTATTCATCGAATCCTTGCTGGCGGGGTCCAAAGCCATCCATTTTTCCTAAATGCCATTTTCCAAAAGCCGCGGTGGCATATCCCTGCGATTTCAGCAATTCTACAACGGTAATTTCGCTCAATGGAAGTCCTACATGTTCATTCCACAAGTCAAAGCCGGGTCTGTCATTGGGGCCCGGCGTTACGGGCAAGCCATTCCGTTGCGGATATCGGCCTGTCAGTACAGCCCCTCTGCTGGGTGAACAAACATTGCTCGCAGAAAGGTAATTTGTAAACCGTATCCCCTTTGCTGCCAGCAGATCGATATTTGGGGTCTTTATCCCGGGATCTATAGCACCGTAACAACCAAGGTCGTTGTAGCCCATGTCATCCACATAAATGAGAATAATATTTGGTTTTTCGTTTTCACTCTGGGCGAATGCGGTTACTATTGTGAAAAACAATAATCCGAACAGGCACAAATAAATTGGTGTTACATTTTGCATATGAATGCTTTTGTCAATTTTCTAAAACCATTAACGCTGTAGTTTCTCCTTCTTGAAAGGTTTTTCCCTTTTTAATCTTCACTTTACCAAATCCTTTCAGGCTCAATGATTGTAAAGAAAGTTCTCCATTCAGAACCGTAAGCATCACTGATTTTTCGTCTCCCTTATCTTTTATTTCAATGGTTCCGTATTGATAGCCGTTAGACCAGAAGTATTTCCCTTCCAGGTTATTAAATTTCATCGTTCCGTTTACAGCACTATACTCAAAACCAGTATACGCCAATAAACCGCTATATGATGCCATGGCCCTTGCATAACGGTGACCAAATTCACCCTCGTTAAACGGGTTTCTTTTTTTACCATCGTAACGGTCTCTAATCGCAGTAAAAACGGCTAATCCTTCATCTTCCAACCCTTCGTATAACATGTGGGCACCTGTGCTATATTCAAAGCCGGTCATTACTTCGCTATAATAAGGAAATGGACGTGCTTCCCTCTTATTTTCAGGATAATGGGCCATAACCAGTCCTTTTTCATCATTAACGGCATAGCTCCTGAACGTACTCAAATGGTTATTGAAATTTTCCTTCCAATTGTACTTTTTAATGGTTTTTAAGGTCGTCGTCATTTTGTCTTTATCCAAAAGGTAACCCAATCCACATGTATGAGCGAGGTATTGCCCCACCAGCTGATCCACAAGGATTCCTTCACCAACCTGAAAGTCGGTAGGTTCAGGTACTTTCTGAATATAATACGCACCATTAAACAGGTTCTCATCCACCCATTGGCTACCGTTTTCAAACATAGCCCTGCATTTTTTTGCAAAAGCCTTGTCTTTCATATGAAGCGCCATTTCTTCGCTTGCCCTTAATGCTCCCAGATACCAGGTAGCCATTTGAGGGTTTGGGCCAATGTAGTTCACATCCATGGTATTGTGGTGTTTCCCTTCCAATACGCCATTGGCATCCTTGTCCCAACCACTGCTTTTCCAGGCAAACTCCATAGCTGCTTTTATGTATGGATAAAGTTCTGCCAGTTTCGCATTGTCGCCGGACAGCTGCCATTCCCGATACATTTTTATCAAGCATCCGAGCTGGCCATCAGCCGCTGTTTTCATTCTCTGTTCAGCTGTTTTTAACGGAACCCGAACACGGTGGGCCATGGCGCCGGTTTCCAAATTGGTAGCATATTTAAACTCAACCTCACGCATACCCATGGCGACGTCACCAAACAAAAACGGCGTGGTTACCTCATAATTCCACACATGGGTACAACTGCCAAACCCCCACCCGGCTTTTGCTCCTTTAGGGTTGATGGCTGTTCCTTCTATACTGCCAGTCCCTTCCCAACCCAAGGCATAGCCATCTTCATCACAAAAAACAGTTTGACTGCGCAAATTGGCCATATTAAATAAGGCAGCTTCTTTCAGTACTTCCGGAACATCCGAATTTATAAAAGCATCAACAAATTCCACTGTTCTTTTTTCTAAGGTTTTAAGGTTGGGTGTAATATCTTTAGCCACATCCCAGGCATCGGCGTAAACCGTGGCATAATGATTTCTTATCGGCGTATGTTCACCATAATTAGGTTGTGCTTCCCAGGCCAATCTTACTGGAAAGTTCCATGTTAAAACAAACACAAACTCTTTGGTTCCATTTGGGGGAACGGAAGCTTTGACCGCTAGAGTTGCAGGCTTATTTCCCTGATACTTTCCTTTCTGTTCTTCCAGCATGCCATCATCATTAAAATCGTCCCAAAAATTAATCAAAGAACCATTCCATCTAAAATCAGAGTGCCATTGCGTGCGATAACTAATCCCTTCAGTTTCCGGAGTTACCAATGCCATGGTTCCCCATTTTCCATTGAGGGTATCTTTATTTTCATTTTCCATAAAAATACCGGTGAAGGTGCTCTCTTTGCGGAACGTATTTTTATTACCTTCTGCGCTACCTCCCCAACCATCGGTACCAATAAAGTTTGGAATAGCGCCACACACGGTTGTCTCTAGAGCTTGATCCGTTTTGTTGTGTACCACATATTTAAGAATAGCCCCTGGAATGCTGCTGACTTTTGTATCGCCAGGAACCATTGGGTTAAAAGCTTTTATGCTAACGTCAACCGGACTGTTCTCATCGCTTAAATTAATTTGGGCCAACGGGTATGCCGCATTAAATTCACAAGACATAAAGCGGGGAAAACCACTGTTGAGTTCATTGCTGCCCCAATCACCGTCCAGATTGTCCGAAGAAAGCGGGCCTTCCAAAAGCCTGGTTTGATTATTACCATCACGAGTAATGGTTCGTATGGCAAAAAACGGGGCAACCCAAATAGACCCTTTGCCCGAGTTGAATACAGGTTTCCAACCCAGGGCACCCTGGTTGACAATCTCCCAATCGCGCAAGTCGCCTCTACCTCCAATGGATACTGTACCGGTACCTATACCTCCTAAGGGCATGGCCACTTTCGTGGCGTAATCACCTGAATACGTTTTTAGTGCCGGCCAACCCAAGTCAGCATCCTGAGCCTTGGAAATGCTAACAAACAGTATGGTAAATACTACTACTATTGCGAATTTCATATTTATAATTTATTAGTTTTAAGATTTAGCTATCAAACATTTTCAAAAAGTATCCTCGTTCTTATTGTTTTACAAGTTTAATTGTCGTGTTCACGGATGGAAAGTCAAGGTGCATAATATAAATGCCAGAATTAAGATTTTGGGTAGAAATAGTGGTATTACCCTTAACTTTTTCTTTGATCATTAAGACACCAAGTTGGTTATAGATATATATATTACCAGGTTTCTTCACCTCAACAATAAGATGATCCTTAAATAAAGTGGGGTATACACTAACATCATCCGTTTTAGGGTAGGGTGTTATTTGAGAGGAATCGCCTGGTTTTCCTTCCGGGAAATAAATATTTATAATATGATCAATCTCTTTAATGGCTGCATTGGCCTCCACTTCATCGTAAAGATCCCACCAGTATTTATAGAAACCTTCTTGATAAGACCAGATGTTGGATCCTGAATAGTTGTTGATTTTAGATTCAGAAAAATGTTTTAACCCGAAGTTTTGAAAATCCGTATTGGTCTTGGGAATAATAGTTTTATAATATTGCAACTGATCGAATATTTTTGATGATTTATGTATGGAGGTGTCTGCATTAATTGATGTTTCGAGCCCATTAAAGCTGAGGGGATGTACCCCCCAAAAGTGTATCAATGGTCTTAGATCTGCACCGGCTGCTTTTGACATCCTTAATATTCTGCTATCTGTAGGGTCAAAATTGATGGAATAGGTGATCCCATTTTCAGCATCCTGACTTACGGAAGAATAAAAATCTTCCAGGGCTTCCCAACCAAAAAGTCGTACAATTTCAGCGTACTTACCATAGCCTCTATGTTGATACGCGCCTTCTTTTCCACCGCTTATATCCCTCATGGGATTATCGCTTCTAAAGTTTTCTGTAATCATCCAACTTATGGCTGCCTGGTCGATAGTCATCTTGAAATTCGGTGCAAAAGACTCCTGGAAAGCCTGATCCAGACTCACATCAAATTTGTTATTCTGAACTGCGACCCATAAGAAGTTAATGTAGGACTCTAACTCACCGGAAAACTTAGGGATCTTCTCGGCATGCCCCAATTCGTGAAAAACAACGTATAAATTACTTTTATTATAACGTGGGCCCTGGATTAAAGGATGGCCTGAATAATATCCTGCCGTATGGGTATTGTAAGGGTTATAGGCATGGTTAGACTGAGGGTAGCCGGGGTAGTTTGCACTACCACGCAGAATAACATCAACCTGCACGTACAACCCTGTTTTGGCTCTGATGAAGGGGCGACCATGCAGTTTAGAAACCGCATCCATTGATTGGTCCCATTCGTTCATTAATGTTACCGGATCGTCCATATTATAGATCCATGCGGTGGGAACCTGCATCATAAATTTTTCGGTTTCAAAGTCGGCCCAGGGTGCCGGATGGTAACGTTCCGTGTTTAGCCAATCTGAAAGCGAAGTCTGGTTAGCTGCTGTACGTGAATAAAAAGGTGATCTAACAACGTTCTCCAATGTGATTTCCAGGAGGCCGAGATCTTTTTCATAAGGAATGTTGATATAAATTCCACCTCCAAGCGGATTGGCAATGGTGATAGTGGTAGAATGGATCTCATATCGCTTTGAGATACGATTCATTCGTTTAATCTGTGATTTTTTACTTAAATCCCAGCTATGTGCCCCTACAATTAGGCTAGCCCCTGTTCCAAGCAATGATGATGGAACGGTAACTGTGGCGATACTACCAGGTGCCAGATAGCATCCGGTAGGTCTCCGGGCATCTTCGGTCACATAATTGGGTTGGGAACCCCAAACGGGCATGTGGGTACCATTAACCTGTACCGTATAGCTGATATTCGGATTAGAAGGAGCGTCAACCGACCCCGGGAAGAATGAAGATGTTTCAAACTTCACATTTTCAAAAAGCGAAGTGTTATTGACTAAATTATCCTCCGTATAGGCGTAATCTATAAGCCCTTGTTGAAGGTCCAGCATCACATTCTCCAGTTCAAATCCACTTGCCGACCTTAAAAAACCACCTTCCGTAGTTGTTCCTTTTGTAAATAATCCACCATATTTGGCTTCAAAAGCCGCAACAAGTTCAAAAGCTGCTTTAATAGAATACACATCATTTTCCAATACCTCCATATACTGTTCCAACGTCAGTTTCTCAATGTTTAATTCATTTGCGGTTAAGGTTGCGGTGCCGGCTACATGATCTTTCAAACTATTTATTGAGGCGATAAATTCAGAGGATCCGGTTTTAAGCGAATGAGTCTTGGTATCGGTCAGGAGGACATTCGCATTGTTATGAACTAAAAGGCTTTTGTTCGTTGCATTATTGGCGCTGAACAATTGATTTTGACCAATAGTGTTCAAACTTAGTATTAGACCCAGAATAAAAATTAGTCTCATAACTTAATATTTATTTTTTCTGTTGAATGTATCGTTTTACTTTTAATTTTCTTTGTACCTCGCCCCTCTAACGAAAAACTATCTAATTCCAATTGGCCATATAGTACTTTTAAAATGGCTTCTCCATCTTTTACCTCACAGGTGCCCCAACTGTAGCCATTACTCCAAAAATAAGTTCCTGGTTTAGAAGTAAAACGCATTGTTTTTTTTACCCCTGAATACTGGAATCCAGTTGTAGCAATTACACCTCCCCAAGCCATCATGCTGCGCGCATAATGGTGACCATACTCTGCTTCGTTAAAAGGATTACGTTTTTTACCATCGTAACGATTACGAATATCCTGAATGGTACGTAAGCCTTCTTCTGTCTGACCTTCATATAACATACTTACTGCAGCGGTATGCTCGAATCCGGTCATTACTTCGGTAAAATATGGGAATGGCTGCTTTGGTCGAACACGCGGATAATCTGCCATTAATAAGGCAGATTCATTTTTGTATGCATATGAGCGCATGAAGTTCGGGTGTTTCAGCAAGTTATCACGATAGTTATACTTAAGAATAGATTCATTGGTTTTAGTGATGTTATCCTTATCAGTTAAGTAACCTAAATCAAGGATATGCGCCATTACCTGTCCCACCAATTGATCAACCAAACAACCTTCACCAAGTTGATATTGAGGATCATCGGCTACTAACCTTCTTTTTACACGGATGAGGCCATTGGCAATACTGTCGAGATGCATGGGAGGCACGATTTCCTGAATATAATATTCGCCGTTAAAAAGGTTTTTATCCATCCAGGCTGAACCATTTTCGTACAAGGACCTGCAAGTTTTTGCAAAATCTTTTTCTCCAAGATAATTGGCCATTTCTTCGGTTGCACGCAATGCACCCAAGTACCAGAATCCCATTTGAGGGTTTGGACCATAATATTCCACATCCATGGTGTTGTGCTGACTCCCTTCCATTACTCCGTCTTTGTCAGGATCCCAGCCCTTTGGTATCCAGCAGAATTCCATTGCTTTTTTTACACTGGACCAGTTCTTTTTCAGGAAGGCATCATCACCGGAAAGCTGCCACTCGCGATAGTATTTCATAATACACCCCATCTGACCATCTGCTGCACCCAAACTAAAACTCGTTCCTTTAGTTTTTAGAGGAAGATTAATACGATAGTTCATCATTCCCCTATCGTCCATAGCGTAGGCAAATTCTACTTCACGCATATTTTGTGCAACATCGCCAAATAAAAAGGGGATTGTTTGTTCGTAGTTCCATACATGTGTGCAAGTGCCCGTTCCACTACCTTCGTTGTCTTTTATTCCTTCCCAGCCATGGTAATAACCAAATTTAGTTTTGAAAGCCAGTTGGGTGCGAAAGTGTGCCAGGTTAAACAAAGCTGCTTCCTTAATAATAGGCGGAATATCGCTGTTAATAAAAGCATTAACAAAAGTCTTTGTCTTTTCTTCCAATTCCGGAATTTTAGGTATTACTTTCTGAGCAACTTCCCAAGAATCGTTATATTGAGTAGCGTAATAGTTCCCTACATTCTCCTTATTATTAAAGCCATTTCTGTTTGGAAAATTCCATGTGACATAAAAGCGAATATCTTTTTCTTCTCCCGCAGCAAGCGTGGTTTTTAGAGCCAAAGAACCCATATTACTTTTCTGCTCGGATGTTCTCTCTTCCAATACACCATCATCGGTATAGTCATCCCAAAACTCAAGTGTACTATTACCCCATTCTCCTGGTTTCCAACATGTACGGTACGAAACTTCACCTTTACAATTGGTTGTTAAACTAAAGGTTCCCCATTGCGTAGTGCTTGTATCTACATCCGTACCAGCCGTGTAATGGATACCCATTAATCCGTTTTCTTCTTTATAGGTATTTACATTTGGATACGCTTTTCCTTCTTTACCATCAAAACCAATAAAATTGGGGATGTTACCTGCCAAGGAAATAGTGATTGCTTTGCTACTTGTATTTTTTACTTTATAACTCAAAACTGCTAATGGCAAACTGCTCTCATCGGTATTACCAGGAATCAACGGATTAAAAGCGCCTACTGTTACTTCAACCGGTAGTTTTTTATCACGTAGTAATACCTGACCAAAAGGGTAAGCTGTTTGGAATGTAGCCTCATCAAATCGCGGCAGACCGTGGTTAGGTGCTTTAGATCCATAAAATCCTTCGTCATAGTAGTCAGGAACCGGGCCTTCCATAAGAACTGCCTGACCTTCTTTATTTTCCTCTTTAATATAAATGGAGAAAAATGGCGCACGATTAATTACTCCTACACCAGCATATTGAGGATTAAAACCCTTAGCCGGGCGACTCATAATTTCCCAGTCTACCAACGCCCCATAACCACTTAATGATATGGTACCTGTTCCAATACCACCAACAGGCATGGCTATACGTCCTGTATGCTCCTGATCATAAGCTTTTAGCACGGGCCAATCATTGGTTTGTTGTGCAAATAAACTTCCTGCAATACATAATAATATTGCTAATGCGTATGTTAATCTTCGTATCATAATTGTATGTTATATTTTTTCTCCAGATATTTCATTACATTAATTATTTCATCATCGGATAAGGGATGGTCAAATATTAAAAACCGGGCTATTTCGCCATCAAAGGATTCTACTCCGGGATGATTTGTGGCATCGCGTTCCTGTCCTATCACCATTTTTGAAGGATTTGCCTTTGTGTTTACAGGAAACACTTCACTGGCAACCGGCTCATTTGAATTAATAAAGAGCTCTATAGGCACCTTATCCGTTCCTGAACCCATTCTTCCCATTACGAGGTAGTAGCGAGATGCTTCCAGTGGTTGATCATACAAGACATGAGGACTGTTTTCATTCCACAATCCCTTTTGAAGCGCATTTCTAGCACCTGTCCACATCTGATTTTCGTCGCTTAAACCGGCCCAAAGACCTTCGTACTGGCCTTTTTTATCCACATTAGTATTTCGTAGATTTCCGAAAAAAGCGTTCACGCCGGGTTTACCCTGTACCTGCTCATAAACCGAAATCACAGCAAACCATGTATACCCACTTCCGGTCGTTAAATGGTCAAAAGCATCCTCATGCTCGTTCACCATTTCCTGGCGATGAAATACCACGGAATTATGCCCGTTCAGTTCTGGTACATTTAGTTTTAAACGCGGCATGCCTGAGCCAGCTTCTATTCTACCTTTATCTTGTTTATCAAACGATTTAACAACTGTTTCTCCAACTTGATTTTTCCAGGAACTAATTCGGTTTCCTTTTTCAAGGGATATGCCGTAATCTGCATCTAAATCAAGCATCAAACCTTCGGCTACAGGTAGTTTTAATTGTTTATCTGCCATACCCGATGCCCATATAATCCCTCCCTGAACCAACTTTTGATAATTCTCATCGGCATAAATATCAATGGTATGCCCAAGAGAGGTGAAAAACGAACGACCTCCATCGTAATACTGATACCAGGTAAAAGGGTGGTCACCTCCCATTTTGGGTGAATCTTCGTACGAAGATTCATCAAGCGAGATGAGTACATTCACATTATTACGGGGGTTGTGGGAAAAGGTGTGCCATTCATCGGTTACCATCCACTCATCAGGTAAATGGCAGGTGCATATATGTTCTTTATTTTCTACAATTAATTTCGCTGGTTGAACTTTAGGATGTTTTACCAAGCTTGTCCCCACTAATTTCTCGTACCATAACTGAAATTCACCACCTTCTTTCCATATGGCTCCTGCACAATGAATTCCAACAAATCCACCTCCACTGCGAATATAATTTTGAAGAACACGGTGCTGTGCATCTGAAAAAATCCGCCCTTTATTTCCACAATTGTTGTTGAAAACAATTACATCAAAAGAGCTTAACTTTTTCATGCTTATGTCCGAGGTATCAATGGATGTATGCACCTCCCAATTATTGATTTCGCCCAGATGTTCAATCATTTCCAGTCCGGCTTGTTTTGACTTATGCTGAAAACCGTTGTCTGCCTGAAAATTGAGCACTCTTATTTTTGTTTGTGCATGCACATTTTGTGTAATAAACACAAAAAACACCATTGCGAAAAAAGATCTTATATATCTCCAATTCATTTCCTAGAATTCAATTATTCCTTTGGTTATTATCTATTTAATGGTCAATGCAACAGGATTTTCCACATGACCTGCAGGACGAGCATTTTTAGTTACTTCCTTATCAAATTCAAGCATCGCCTTTTTCAGTTGCGCCACAATGGCAGGATGTTGGTCCTTGAGATTGGTTTGCTCTGCAATATCAGTCTTCAGATTGTAAAGAGACTCCTCCCCATTAATGATGCGGAGTTTCCAGTCTTTCCATCGTACCGCTTCCAAAGTTCCCCAATGGGAATAGAAAAAGTACTCATGCGGACTTTCTGCACCATCCAAAAGTACGGGCATGATGTCCTTTCCGTCGATGATTCGGTCTTCGGGCATTTTAGCTCCTATTAAGTTAGCAAACGTGGGCAGTACATCCATAGCCGTTATCAATTGGTCAAATTCACTGCCAGCTTCAATCTTTTCTGGCCAGCGAATTACAGTAGGCATGCGCATTCCACCCTCTAAGGTTTTTCCTTTACCTCCTGATAAAGGTTTATTAGATAGTTTTCTACCTCCACCAGCTCCATTGTCACTTGTAAAAAGTACAATCGTATTATCATCGATTCCTTGTTCTTTTAGGGTAGCCAAGATTTGGCCTACAGACCAATCAATCTCATAAATCGCATTCTCATAAATTTTTGGAGAAGCTTTTATTCCGCTAGCCAAGACTTCCGCATATTCTTTCTTACTTTCGGCCGAAGCTGCCACAGGCCCATGTGGTATGGGATGAGGAATATATAGGAAGAAGTTTTCGTCTTTATGGTCTTTGATGAACTTCACAGCTCTTTCAGTAATTCTTCTGGTCAAATAATCAGCATCCGGATCCAATTCAATCACTTCCTCGCCTTCCAAAAGAGGGAGAGGCGGAAAATTAAAATATTTTTGTCTGGCATGCCTTGGCATAATGTCATGACTATAGGGTAAACCAAAGAATTCCTCGAATCCTTGTCGGCTAGGTAAAAACTCCGGTTGATCACCCAAATGCCATTTCCCAAACATACCTGTGCGATATCCGGCAGATTGGGCAATTTCGGCAATGGTAACTTCATCAGGATTTAAACCATTTCCATCGGCGGCGAGGCATACAGGAAAACGCTTTCCTTTGGGAATATTTGGCAGTTCAATAGCTAAACTAGAAGGCGGCTCCATGCTTATACGTCTTGGGTAACACCCCGTCATTAATGCAGCTCGCGAGGGCGTACACAAGGGGGCAGCTACATAGAAGCTGGTTAGTCTGGCACCTTCCTCAGCCATTTTATCAATATTAGGCGTATACACATGCTCACCTCCAAAACAGCTCAAATCACCATAGCCCTGATCATCGGTAAAGATGATGACTAGGTTGGGTTTTTCTTCGTTTTTATGGCTACAAGATACTGCCAATAGCACACTGAATATAAATACAATTCGTTTCATTAATTATGTGAAATAATTTGCTTAAAATAAGATTAATACGACACAACGCTTACTCCTTTGCTTACCTCAACCTCCCACAACTCAATCTTCTTCAACAGATTATTAGCCAGCTCAGGATAGTCTATACGCAGGTCATTCTTTTCTTGTATATCATCCGATAAATTATACAGCTCTAGTTTGACACCTTTTTTATTTTTTATCCGAATCAGTTTCCAATCTCCACTTCTAACAAAACTCATATTTTTAAAAGCAAAAAAGACATCACGTTCTGGAAGTTGGGTTTGATACATTAAGTTTTCTTTGATAGAAATACCATCAATGATTTCTGCACTTGGCTTTTGACCTATTAAATCTAATAAAGTGGGGAGTAAGTCCATTGTGAGAACGAGTTCATCATTTTCTATTCCTTTTTTGATTTTGGCAGGATAAGTAATAATTGCAGGAACACGGCTGCCCCCCTCATAAGCTCCACCTTTAAAACCTCTCAAAATACCATTATGACCGAATCTCATTGCCCCGTTATCGGATAAAAACACAATAACCGTATTGTCATACTGACCAGTCTCCTTCAAAGTTTTTACAACATTACCGATTCCCTCATCCATAACTTCCACCATTTCTTTATAAATTGCCGGAATACTATCCTGAATTACCCCCCTAATATCACGAGGGGCACCAACCTTCCTGACAGCCTTATCTACGCGTCTTTGAAAAGGAGCATGGGGGGCTTCGTGCGGAATATAAAGAAAGAATGGTTTCCCTGTCTTATTAGGATTGTTATTTTGGATATAATCTACAGCATAGTCACTTATTAAATCAGTACTGTAACCTTCCTCATTTTTTATTTCAGTTCCTTGCCACCAATCAAGATAACCTACTAAATCTATATGTGCATGATAATCAATATTTCCACTTACAAATCCTGTAAATTCATCAAAACCCTGATAGGTTGGATTGTAATCTTTGGAATATCCTAAATGCCACTTACCAAACATTGCACTATTATAACCATATTTTTTGAACTCATCAGCAATAGTTATTTCGCTTAAACTTAAACCAACATCTCTATGACCTTTTGCAGTAATAACTCCACCCACACCCGTTCTCTGTTGATATTTACCTGTCATCAAAGCAGCTCGAGTAGGACTACATGCTGGTCCATTGGAGTGAAAATCAGTAAACCTCACGCCATCTGCCGCTAAAGCATCAATATTTGGGGTATTAATCGTTGTATTTCCATAACAAGAAACACCTCCATAGCCAAGATCATCGGCCATTATTATCACGATGTTGGGTGTAGAAACAGTTTTACTACAACAAGATGAGATTAAAACTAATAAAATCAGAAGCGATATTATATTCTTCATTTGTTTGAAATTTATTTTATTTATCATTTGTTTCAAATTGCCCAATAGCTTGTATGAAAATGAATAATTTAAACTTACATATTACATTTCAATGATCAATAGATAATTTACAATGTTCAAGTATCGTCACTCGTAAGCTTCAGTAATCCTTTTTTTTACCTGATGATTGAAAATTGATTCTCAAAATTGAATATTCAACTTCCCTCCTTCAGCAATCATTTTCCCTTTCAGCTTCTTTGTTCCAAGACCATCTAAAGAGAAAGTATCCAGTTCCACTTGTCCTGACAAAACACTTAGTTCTGCTCCATTTTCTTTGACCGTACAAGTTCCCCAGGCATAGCCATTACTCCAGAAATAAGTTCCGGGTATTGAAGTAAAAGACATTGATTTATCAACCGCAGAATAATGAAATCCAGTCATGGCCAGTACCGCACCCCAGCTAGCCATTGCACGGGCATAATTGTTCCCACATTCGGCCTCGTTGAAAGGATTGCGCTTTCGTCCGTCATACCGATCCCTTATGTTTTTAATGCAGGTCAGACCCTCATCAGTCTGCCCTTCGTACATCATTCCAATGGCTGCCGTATATTCAAATCCTGTCATAGCTTCGGTAAAATATGGGAAAGGATGAAGCGGACGTTTTCCCGGATAGCTGGCCATAACCAGTGATTTTTCGTCTCCCAACACAAAGGAGCGCATGCAGTTAAAGTCCGAGTTGCTATTGTCCCTATGATTATACTTCATAATGCTTTTGAGGGTGGTTTTCACATTTGCTTCATCAGTCAGATAGCCAAGTCCGCATATATGTGCAAGAAACTGCCCCACCAATTGATCAACCAAACAGCCCTCACCCAGCTGATAGGCTGGATTACCTAAATCTTTCGACTCTAAACCTTTTAGAAGGGGTACAGCAATACCTTCGCGGCTTTTGGGAGGCTGAATAATATGGATGTAATATTCTCCATTGAACAGATTTTCATCAATCCATTTGCTTCCTTGATCAGATAATTGGCGGCAGGTTTTCGCAAATTTTTTATCTCCTGTATAATCTGCCATTTCTGCGGCAGCCTTTAACCCGCCAAGATACCAAATACCCATCTGCGGATTAGGACCAAAATACTGTACATCCATCGTATTGTGCTGACAACCATCTATGATTCCATCCATATCAGGATCCCAGCCACCTTGAATCCAGCAGAATTCTACAGCTTTCTTAACACTAGGCCAAAGTTTCCGCAATAGCTCATTGTCGCCACTCAAGTGCCAGTCTCTGTAGATTCTCATAATACTCCCCAACTGACCATCGGCAGCAGGTCGGTTAAACAAGGTGGCACGTTCAAGAGGCAACCCCACACGAAAACTCATCATTCCCGTATTATCGGTAGCGTGACCGAATTCCACCTCACGCATAGTACGCGCTAAGTCTCCAAATAAAAAAGGTGTTGCCTGCTCGTAATTCCAAACATGGGTACAGTTGCCATGACAAACCCCTTTATTATTACTGGTACCCTCCCAACCATAGAAATTACCATCAGCAGTACGAAAACAGGTTTGGGTGCGCAACGTAGAAGTATTATACAATGCAGCTTCTTTTACAACAGAAGGTAACGAACTATTTACAAAAGCATTAACAAATGTTTTCGTTTTGCTTTCCAGATTCGGCAGTTCTGGTATAGTCTTTTCGGCCACATCCCATGCATCTGCATACTTTGTAGCATAATAGTTAGTAAGCGTATTGCTGAAGCCATCATCAGCAGGTGTCCAGCTCGCACGGTTGGGAAAATGCCAGGTAAGGTAGAATGTGATTTCGCGGCTGGCATTGGGGGGAATGGTAACTTCCACAGCTAGTGAAGCCATTGGCCGATCTTCAATGTTCGGATCCCGGCTTTCGAGTTGGCCATCGGCACTAAAATCATCCCAAAAATCCTGGCGTGAATTGCCCCACTCTCCTTTGCTCCATGAGGTACGGTAGCTAATCTTTTCATCACTGGAAGTGGTTATGGCAATGGTTCCCCAGCTATCAGAATCCTTATCAACACCTTTCGAACTCATGAAAATTCCTTGCGCATATTTTTCTTTTTCAAAGGCATTCTTATTGTCTTTTGCACCCATTGCAACCCAAGCCCCTCCTCTTCCTTTAGGTTCCAGAACAGATCCGTCCATTCCAATGAAATTAGGCATACTCCCACAAACCGATGCAAACACCTCTCGATCTGTAGAATTCGTCAACTCGTATGTAATCACTGCAATAGGGATACCACTTGCATCAGCATCTCCCGGTATCATTGGGTTAAAGGCTTTTATGCGCACATTGAGCGGTACATGCGTGTCGGAAAGTAGTACCTGACCAAAGGGATAGGCCGCCTTAAAGCTACAGGATTCAAAACGAGGAAAACCGTGATTTACCGCCGGGCTTCCAAATGCACCTTCGTAAAGGGATACGTCTAAAGGCCCTTCAAGCTCGCGCGTATCATTGTTTCCATCTGTAGTCCGTGTGAACAACGCAAAAAATGGTCCAATGTATCTAAGGTTTTCACTGGTTGGAATATATCCCTTGGCTGCCGTATTCATGATCTCCCAGTCGCGCAGGTCTCCACGCCCACCAAGAGATACAGTACCGGTTCCAATACCACCAATCGGCATGGCAATTCTGGCCATATGTTCCTGGTCGTATGAGGTTAACACTGGCCAATCGGAGTTGAAAGTCTCTCCTATTTGTTTTGAGATTTTATACTCCTCACGATCCATGTCTTTATTTGTTTGCGCTTGTAAAGCTGTTATGCAAAAACACAAAGTGAACAGAAAGCTCATTTTAAAATACTTATGCATAATTCTCATTTTTTAGTTTTTATTTACCTGATCTATAAACGTTATTTTTAAGATCCTATATGATTTAGCTTGTACTATAAATTGTATAAACAATTTGTAATACATGATTTACAAACAGATTCACAACCTTAAATAGGATTGATTATTCCACCGAAATTACCTTATTACCGACTCCGTTATCGGTTACATCACCCTTACTATTAATGGTGTTGTAATTAGCTTTTGTATTAAGCTCTACCGGCATCCCTGTATAATTAAATAATTGTACCCCTGAGGTTGGCGCCGATCCCAATGGGCAAAAACCGTTGGTTGAAGGTGGTCGGGTTGAACCAATCTTTATTGGATGAATCTGATTCCTTGCCATGTTGTCCCACTTTTTAATGGTGACCTTATGATCATTGCCAGCGATACAGGCAAGTGCGTGTACTGTGGTGTTTGATACTGCGGGTAACAAAAACAATTCTACATTTGCAACATTACCCTTATTCACATACAACAGGGGGCCATTTACCACATCACCGCGACTGTTTTCAATGCGAACTCCTGTAATGTTATAAGCATTTTCACAGCCAATGGCTTCAGAATTCTTAATTAAAACATCTCCGGTAATCTTGGCAAAAGCAAATCCTATACGTGTATTCTTCGCTTTACAATTGACTGCTGTAACCGCTCCGGTACGAATACCATTTACCCCACCTTTGCCATACATACGAAAACCGCACTCATTTAATGACTTTGTATATCCCGGCGGAATTAATTTTTTTCCGTTATAATTAATATACACTGAAGCAAAACCTACATCAAAAGCCGGTCCTGATTTTTCGGCAAGCATTTCATCAGTTGTTCTGGTCACTCCCTCAGCAAAACAATTTTCGAAATATACATTTCTTCCTCCTTGCACAAAAAAGCAATGCCCAAAAGATTTAGAGTAGATAGAGCAATCTACAATAGTGTCGTTAAGGCCTTCGATACACATGCCGCTATGCTTTTTTAAAGGAACCAAAGCGCCACGACCCTTACCCAGCAAATCGCCATAACCATAAGGGGAAGAACCATTAACATTTAATGTAACCTTCTCAACTTTTACATTATCTCCGGCTACAGTAAAAGAATGTCCTCCTTTAAAAGTTGGGTGATTACCCATATCGGTAACCGTTAATCCTTTAATGTGAATATTATTTCCTTGTACATAAAACTCAGTTACCCTTGCTTTAAAAATGCTTAAAAGTTTTGTATTAACTTCTATTGTTACGCCTGTGAAATCAAAAGTATTGTTACCTCCACTAAACTTAATCATAGCGTATCTTCCTACTTTATCCGGCAGTGTATTTTTAACAATATCAGCAGTAAGGTAATCTTCCATTTGATAAACCCCTGGTTGCATAATAATTACATTACCACTATCGGAAGCATATCTTGCTAACTCACTTAAAGAGTTAATCTTTATTTCTGATGCATTAATTACATTGCTCATAGTAAGCAATCCCAAAATCAGTAAACTTGATATTGTTTTCATCGGTCTGTAATTTGTTTTTTAAGGCCATATTCAAAATTTAATCGCTACTTCATCACCTTCAAAGATGATCTTACCCTTCAATTTCTTTTCTCCCAATCCATCCAGCGAAAAACTATCCAGCTTTACTGAACCGGAAAGTACGGTAAGTACCGCTTCCTTTTCTTTCACCTCACAGGTTCCCCAGGCATAGCCATTGCTCCAGAAATAAGTTCCGGGTAATGAAGTCAAAGACATTGATTTATCAACCGCTGAATAATGAAAATTAGAGGTCGCTAATACCCCTGCCCAGGCAATCATACTGCGTGAATAGTGGTGACCACATTCGGCTTCATCAAAAGGACTACGTTTTTTACCGTCATAGCGATCGCGGATATTACGGATACACTTCAAGCCATCCTCAGTCATCCCTTCCTGCAACATACCTATGGCTGCAGTGTACTCAAAGCCTGTCATCACTTCCGTAAAATAAGGGAAAGGCTTTTCGGGACGTTCACCGGGGTAGGCAGCCATCAGCAAGGCCGATTCATCGCCTATGGCATAGGAGCGATGGAAGTTGGCGTGTGAATACATCTTATCCACATAATTGTATTTCATTATAGAAGCTGTCGTTTGCTTAATCTTATCCTGATCAGCCAAATAACCCAGACCAACAAGATGAGCAAACACTTGTCCAACTAATTGATCAACCAAAACACCCTCACCTAACTGATAATCCGGTGAGGTAAAGTCGGTAGACTTATCTCCACCTGTTGCTCCAATTAGCGATGGTGCTACATTATCTGCTGACATCGGTGGTTGGATATCCTGCACGTAATATTCGCCGTTATATAAGTTAGCATCCATCCACTCAGAGCCTTCAGTAAAAAGCGCGCGACACTCTTTTGCAAATTTCTTATCGCCTAAATATTCAGCCATTTCAGCAGCTGATTTTAAAGCACCTAAATACCAAAAGCCCATTTGAGGATTCGGACCAAAATATTCCACATCCATGGTGTTGTGCTGCGAGCCTTCCATTACGCCATTCTTATCGGCATCCCATCCACCAGGAATCCAGCAGAACTCCAAAGATTGTTTCACCTTGGGCCAATGCTCTTTTAAGAAAGCGTCGTCGCCAGATAACTGCCAGTCGCGGTAAAACTTCATCACACAGCCCATCTGACCATCAGCCGCTGCTTTATTCCACTTTTGAGCTGAATCTAAAGGCAAGTAAGCTCTAAAGCTCATCATCCCTTCATCATCCGTGGCATATTTATACTCCACTTCGCGCATGGTTTTGGCCAATTCACCAAATAAGAAAGCGGTGGTTTGTTCATAATTCCAGACGTGGGTACACGAACCAAAGCAACTTCCACGGTCATCAAAAATACCTTCCCATCCCAGCATCTGTCCACTTTTAATTCGAAAAGCCAATTGTGTTCGTAAGTGTGCAGCATTAAACAAGGCAGCCTCTTTGACAACATCTGGAATATCGCTTTCGATTAAAGCCTTAACAAACATCTTGGTTTTTTCCTCTAGGTCATCAAGCTGCGGAAGCGTTTTAATAATTACGTCCCAGGAATCTTCATACTTTGTGGTATAATAATTTCCCATTGTTGCTTTAATCATCTTCTGGAAACCCGGCTTGTCCCATGTTTGACGATTAGGGAAGTGCCACGCGATCAAAAAACGAAAGTTTTTTTCTTCTCCGGCTTGCAGGGTTGTTTTCACCGCCAAGGACCCCATTGGCGCATTGGCTTCGTCATTTTCACGAGGTTCCAACACTCCATCCTCACTAAAATCATCCCAAAAGTCCAGGCGTTTTTTGTCCCAACGCCCTGTTTTCTTTTGCCAGGCAGTACGGTAACTTGTTTGCCCTTTATTCAAGGAAACCAAGCTAAAACTTCCCCATTGTTCGCTGGCCGGATCTACACCATTTGACGTGTAATGAAGTCCTTTCAGCCCATCTTCTTCTCGTATTGTATTTACATTTTGCTTGGCCTTTCCTCTGTTTCCATCATATCCGATGAAGTTCTGAATTGTACCAACTAGCGAGATGTTGATATCTTTCGCACTTGTGTTTTTTACGGCATAATTGAGCACCACCATAGGAATACTGCTATTATCCACATCTCCAGGAATCAGTGGATTGTATGCCCCAACAACCACCTCCACAGGAAGCTTCTCGTCACTTAACAGCGCTTGTCCAAAAGGATAAGCTGCTTTAAACGTCGTTTGACCAAAACGAGGCAAACCAATCTGATTAGCCAATGCACCATTAGCTGCTTCATAAGTGGACTCATCAGGCATTCCTTCCAGAAGTCTGGTTTGCTTCTCACCCTCGCCATCTTCTACATAAATGGCAAAGAATGGTCCTTTTTCCTTTACAGGACCCCAATTTTCCAAGGTTGGATTAAAGCCTTTAGCCGGGCGGTTCATTATTTCCCAGTCTTCCAGACTACCACGTCCAGTGAGGGAAATAGTGCCGGTACCAATACCACCCACTGGCATTTTGATTTTCTGGATATGCTCCTGGTCGTAGGTTTTGAGTACAGGCCAAGCCGCATTATTTTCTTGGGCAAAAGCAAGTGTTGCTAGTGCAAGTAAAGTGGTTATCAGTTTAATCTTTTTCATCGTTTTATAACTTGGCATTAATTGTATATTCTTTTTTCTCGTTCGCTTGTATCAAATCCCCTTGCCAAAGGCCATTCTCTAACTTTTTGAAGCTAAAGCTACTTGACTCGGGTATTTTATTTTGAGACCACAGCAATACAGGGCCATCTTCCTTCATTTTTACCTTAACCTTGTCCTCACTGATTTCTAACATAGTAAAAGTAGCTGCAGGAAGGTACTTATCCGGTCTACCTATGACCGCCCACCCTGCTTTGACAGGGCTTAATTGGAACAGTCGTTCTTCGCGCGATGCAAGAGAGAATTGAACATCTTCTTTCAGTATTTGCGCCCTGGCGCCATAATAATCGTATAACAAGATACCCTCCTCAGGAAGCTTCCAGAGCCCCTCATAAGGTTGCATCATTCCACCGGCAAAATAATAGTCATCTGCCGAGACAAAAGCGTCAATAGCTTTCCCATCCTGGTTGAGGTTAACTGTCATTATAACAGCACTGTTATTCTCTAAAGGAGCAATAAGTCTGAATGCCTTCCCTTCGTAATAAGGATCTTGCATCAGACTCTCGGGCAAAGGAACACCAGGAGCCAAAGTTCCCAAGATATGACCATCTGCGAAAGTGAGGGGTTTCAGCACCGTATCATCAATATCCTGTGGTTCGTCAGACAGATAGATAGGTCCCCCAGAAATTGCTCGTGCGACCGCCATCAGACGGTTTGATGCTTTATGATTTGCAAAAAACATATCCTGATCTAACCAGTGGGTATGGCCTAACCAAAAGGCATTGGTAAAATTCTGAACTAAAGTCACATCTAATCTATCACGATTAATTTTATAATCGACACTACCACGGATCAAGCTACTATACCTATGATTAAACACATTAAAATTCTGCATAGCAATACAGTTGAGCAACTTCAGGCCTTTCTCCTTACAATTCTCTTCCAGTGCTGTATTATTGTAATGAACCCCAAGAATCGCATTTGAAGCCCCCGTATTATAACGGAAATTGTCCGATTGGAAATCAACTTTTATCAGGTCAAAACCATTTTCCTGAGTATTGGCAGTCATCGCATTATAAAAGGCATTTGCCGATTCAGGAGAGATTTTAGGCATCATCCGCGATTTATTCTTGCCTGCCGAACGCTCCACTAAATGATCCTGCAAAGCCGTCATCGTATGTTCAGGAGAAACGCCACCAAAATAGCCACTAAAACAACGCCAGATGCCCATCCACTTTATCTTATCATCCTTTTGGCTGGTAATAGTCTCCCAACCATTGGGAAACTTCTTTTTATCAACACCAAAAGACAAAAGCTTGTTCGATTTATGATCCAAGTAACCATCGTCTATCAACACCCAACGAAAGGGGATATCACTTGCTTTAATCTGATCTACGCCATTCAGAATAATCGTTTCATTGATATTTTGCCTATAATGCTCCCATGAGCACCAGCCTAGATATTGATAGGCTTCTGGGTAGCTTTTATTCTCCCTCCAATTAATATTTCCCTTGATACCTTCAAGGTTCATCGCATTAGCCCAGGCTAAGCGAGCTGCTTCATAAGGGTTTTCGGACTGTGCATAGCTTATGAGTGGCACAGCTAGGTCTTCCCTATCCGTCCCATAGGTAGCCATTGTCAAGTAAAGCTTCTTATTTTTAATGGTAAAGGTATTCCCTACCCGACTAGAAACTAAAGGCAGGAGCACCAAATACTTTCCATCAGGTTTTTGAAGCATCATAAAGGCACCCATATCCGTATCATCATCCATCCTTGGAGCTTTACGAACGAAAGTATCGAGTTCGGCTATATCCTCAAACCACAGTGGCTCTAGTCTATTACCCGATGCAAGAGTAGATGAAAAAGGGCGATAATAAATCCCCTTTTTATATTTAGGTAAGGCTAGGGAGATTTCTGCAATAATACCATCTACAGGCGTCAACTGCTGCTTGGCTAGAGAAAACACTCCATCCCCATCTAGTTCACTCAAAGTCAAGACCTCAGGCACACTATCTAGGCAATGCACACTATCATTCTTTTCAACATTACAGGAAAGCATTAGAAATACACAACCTAAAATTGTAATTAGTTTCATATTATTAATTTATTACAGAAGCATTAATATTATAATCGTTGTTACGCTTTGGTTTTAGCATAGCAATTCATCTCTTATTCTATTCCTCGCTTACCAAAATTTTCCAATCCTTATAAATGGCTGTGAGTTCTTCAACTATTTCAGGGTAAGCCTTAGCTTGGTTGTTTTGCTCCGAAAGATCACTCTCAAGGTTAAAGAGCTCAATACCTTTACCTAAATTGGTATGTTGTTTCTTAGAGATACGATCCGCTTTTTCTTGGTTAGTCACCACTTTAAGTTTCCAATTCCCTTTGCGAACCGCCCATGCAAAACCAACATCCCACACCATTTCATCACGTTCTATCGCCTTATTGTCCAGCAAAAGAGGAAGCAAGTTAATGCCATCACTACTTTGGTACAGCTCCTCGCTGGCATGAGAAGCCGCTAATAATGTTGGCATTAGATCAAGCGTGCTTACCATGGTATTATTCACTGTATGACTCTTCAGCTGATTCTTCCAGCACATCAACATGGGCACACGTATACCACCTTCGTACAAGGAGTATTTGGTGCTTCTTAAGGGTTTATTATTACCTCCGCTGCAGTTAGACCCACCATTATCAGAGGTATAAACAATGATAGTGTTATCATCAATACCCAGTGACTTCAGTTTTTCTCTGATAGCACCAATCTCTTTATCGAGATAGTATAACTGAGCAATATAGTAAGCTCTTCCATTGGGTAGGTTGGGAAGAATAGATTGGTTGTACCATACACTTTCTTTGATGGTATCTCCCAGCTCTTCATAATCCGGATAATACGGGAGATTCCATTCCTTTAGATATTTATCTGGAAGTTGAAAATTGAAATTATGTACGGCATTGAAAGCAATCTGAAGAAAGAAAGGTTTCTTCTGGTTCCGTTCAATAAACGCTTGCGACCAATGTGATAGTTGTTCTGTAGAATAGCCATCTTCTTCGTATTTTTCTCCATTCTTCGACCAAGCATGGGCAGGTTTACCATGCGAATCTATTGCTGCATCATTGTGATACAAGTAATGTACACGCCCTCCATGTCCGGCTACGATTGATTCATCGAAACCATGGTTATGTGGATAATTAAAAGAGCCTTGCGTCTTGTCATTACCATAGTGTAATTTACCGTAGTAGGCTGTTGCATATCCATTCTCTTTAAAAGCTTGTGCCATGGTCATGGTTCCCTCTGCAATACCTGGTCCTCCATAAAAATAGTTATTATTACGTGCCTGATGCTGGCCTGTTATTAAACCACAACGCGATGGACTACAGATAGGACTAGTGACATATGCATTGGAAAAAGAAATACCATCCTGTGCCAGTTGATCTAAATTAGGTGTTTTAATATCTTCATGAATACCTAAATGATGCATATCAGCATAGCCATGGTCATCAGCAACAATTAATATTACATTCGGTTTTGTATTTTGCGAAACGGCATTAAATGCAATTAAGCATGTTAGCAGGGAGATAATTATCGTTGTTCTATACATTAGTAATTAATGTTGTTGTGATATTAACTATTTATTTAACTTCACTTAATACACGCTCAGAGTGACCTATTCATGAACAATTTTGAAAACATGTGAACCGCTACCATAACCATCTTTCACATTTAATCCAACCGCGAAATAGGCATAGGCGGGCTTGCCATCGATAGATAATATCTGAACACGCTCCAAATGGCCGTGTTTTTTTCCTCTATAAACATGGGCATGTTCTAATGCCTCTTCGCCCAGATAATGAGCCAAATCCTCATAAGCACGCGTAACTTTTTCTGTTGGAAAGTTTATTCCATCGGCAGATTTCCATAACAAACCTCCTCCTTGGTTTCCTTTTCGGGCACCGAAATCACGGCTAAAGAAAAACACAGAATCATTCATGTTAAAGGCATAGGCGTCTTCCAACGGAAAATTGGGAGAAGTGATTCGTTCTGTATTATGAATGTATGGTCCCTCAAGTTGATCGGCAATGGCCACTCCATAAGTATAAACATAGCCTTTAGGCTCCTTTCGCACTACCGATTTATTGTAAAGGTGGTATTTGTTACCAAATTTTATCAAAGACGGATTAGAACACCCAAGTCGTGCTGTATAGCTCCACACAGTAGGGTCTGACGATTTGCGAAGCATTGTGCCATCAGCCTCTGCTCCTGAAGCCGGGCGCCAATTATCATTCAAATCTTCCGCCACCATCATAACAATGCGCTGGGTTTTTAAATCATTATTTTCATTCACAATGAAACTTAGTACATACAGCCCATCCATATAATTAATCGTTGGATTATGAGGAGAATTAAACTGTCCGTCTTTATCTGCAATAGCCAAACCTATATATTCAAAAGGCCCTTCAGGACTATCACTTACATAATGACCAATTTCACAATCCTTAAACCATCCACTAAAATCTTTTTGAGTCGACATGGGCCACTGTGCAGCATAAAGGTGCACTCTGCCCTCAGGACCAATAATTGGGGATGATCCCCATACATGCATCCCCTTTTGTTCTGCTGCTATTCCCACATATTCAAAAGACATTTTTGTTGTTGGTTTGCTGCAATTAATGCATAAAACTAGAAGTATTGCGATCGGAGTGAATATTTTAAATTTCATTTGTTTAATTTATTTGTTTAGATATTATTTCAGCGATTAAAGCAGCCCCTTCCGCCTCAGGGTGCACACCATCAGGCACCAAATCGCCTTTCCCCAAGAATGGCTTATATAAATCAATGAGAGGTAAATTATTTTCTTCTGCCAGGCTTTTAATTAAAGGAATAACTTCGTTGGTTACCACCTCACCCCTTATTCTAAAACGGCTGTGCTCAAACACCGGAACAGGGCAGCAGAGATAAATTTGTGGCTTTGGCTGAATGGTCAAAAAGGTATCAATCAAACTCTGATAATCTTTTTTAAACCTTTCTGTATTCCAATTGCCGGGTTTGGAATCGTTGGTACCCAGCTTGATGGTTATTACGCTGGGATGAACTGCAAATACATTGGAAAATTCGTTGCATTTCCAGTATGTAAAATTACTCTCCTTCAAAGCTGTTGTGCCGCTTCTCCCACAGTTGACTACGCTAAAGTCTTTACCTAATAAATCGCCTAACACCTTGGGATAAGCCGTTTTGCTTTGCCACTTATGTTTAGCCCCTTCGGTAATACTATCCCCCACGCAAGCCACCATCGTTGGTTTTGTGGTACACGAGGAGAACATCATCAAGAATAATGCTGCACATAATAGAATATTTCTCATTGTTATTTATTTTAGTTTGGAACCAGTGTTAAATCTCTCAAAATCATCAAGCCCTGGTGCCAATTTATTGCTTCTTCATTTATTTTTTTAGGTTTTATGGTCAGCTGATACCTACCTGGTTTTAATTGCATTTCACCCAAAACAAAAGTTTTATAATTAACCGATAATGGCGAATTTTTGGCTCTAGGTTTTTTTCCGATATTCTGAACTGCATGCTCATATGTCTGCCCAGCCAAGGTCAATTCAAAAGAACCTCCATCTACCAAGCTGGCATAGGTTATTTCCACATTGTATGTACCGTTTTCCTTTACCAGCAAGTCCCATTCTGCCCAATCCGATTCTTCCGTCCAACCCTTAAGGTTTTCGCGTTGGGCTCCTGCTCCTGTTCCATAATAAAAATGAAGTTTCTCGCCATGTATTTTGGCAAATCCAGCAGGTAAAAAGTAGCTTCCTTCGGGAATTTCTCTCATGGATTCCTTTTTCGCTATTTCCTTTTTTAAGGCCTTGGCAGAATTGTCCACTACTGGAATACCCGCCAATTTCATTTTAATGACATTGGCTATTTCATAAGGTGGTACGGAAGGTAAATTCACGATCACATCATCTCCATCCCTTCTCATCTCTAACGGATTACCTTTTTTATCTGCCAGAAAAGTTGCAGATTTTACCTTTGTTTTAAGTCCGGGAATAAGCAGTTCTCCATTCTTTGGCCAATCGAAAACCTGATAATACAAGGTAGTTCCTTTTCGGGTGCACGTCCCCCATTCCAATAAATAATGAGGGCCTTTCTCGGTACCATAAATAGACTCCCCGTTTGCTTTTAGCCATGCTCCCACATGCCCCAGTTTCTCAATACTAGATTCCAGGAATTTTCCTTCGGGTGTTGGTCCGAGATTCATTAAAAAATTTCCTCCGCGCGAAGAGGCATAGCATAAGTTATATAGTGCCCATTCTGCAGATTGCGATTTGTTGGTACCGTTGTAAAACCAACTACCATCAAATTTCGCACAACTTTCCCAGGGTTCGTCCTGGTCTCCAACGTAGGGCGAAAAGTTTTCAGGGGAATGGTGGTCTCCATCGCCCCTTCGGCGTTGTCCTATACGGTTAGCCAAAATAGTATTGGGCTGTAATTCCCGAATTTTATCCCTAAATTCAATAGCTCGTTCCCGTGTCCAGCTTTCCACCCACTCTCCATCAAACCACACACAAACCATCGGGCCATAATTTGTCAGTAATTCCTCTATTTGATTGAGCATATACTGTTGATAGGTGGCATAATTACCGGTGCCCAACCCCTTGCTATAGCCTGGGTGATGAATATCCCAAACCGAATAATAAATACCGAATAGCATATTATGCCTGGCACAAGCATCCGACAACTCCTTTATGGGGTCACGCCCAAAGGGGGTTGCGTCTATAATATCATAGGAAGTGTATTTAGAATCGTACATGCAAAAACCAGCATGGTGCTTTGTTGTTATCACGATATATTTAAAACCCAAGCGTTTCGCGGTTAGCACCCATTTTTCCGCGTCAAATGATTCAGGATTAAAAGCATTTAAGGTATCCGTTGAAATGACATATTCACCTCCTGCACGTTGAGGTCCCCAATGCAGGAATAAGCCATATTTTGCATCCACCCACGGCTGCATTCGTTGCTTTTTTTCTTTTTCGGTTTCTCCGGGGAAACCTACCACTGGAAGATCGCCCACCTGAAAACGGGCAAACCATGGCAAGGATGACTTTAATAGAGCCGACTTTTCCATCGGATCTGCAATATTTATGGAATCATTTACCATATTACCTACCTGAGCATTTGTAATTCTAACGAAAAAAAACAAACCTATTAAAACAGCGATCTTTTTCATTTCTTATTCTTCGTTCTTTTTTCTTCCAGCACCTTTTTATGAATCCATCCTAACTCAGGATAGTCACCAATTTCTCCTCTGTAGCTTTGCAAAATAGCGTCTAACTCTTTTTCTACCTCAGGGTACTGCCCATAAACATTCACTGTTTGGTAGGGATCTTCCTTAATGTTATACAACTGTTTGGGTGGGGCATCCGCTTTTATCTTATAATTTTCGATGTCGCTATTGATTTGTTGGGTTAGTTTGGTAGCTGCCGCACCCCCTAAGGCGTGTGAACCAATATTCGTTCCTTGAAACCCGCCTTCGCCCTGAGCAGCGATATAAACCCAGTCGCCTTTACGTACCGTTAAATGACTGGGACAGTTGGGTGAAACAATAAGGACATCACGTAAGGGTTCTTTTGCCTCTCCCAGCAATTCTGGTAATTGATTAATCCCATCAGGGCATTCTTCTTTCGTTAAGGATTGGTGCGTTATTTCTGCGAAAGTGGCCATAAGGTCCACTTGACTAATCATATGATCAGAAGTAGTATTGGGCTTAATATTACCGGGCCATTTGACAATAAAGGGCACTCGGTGTCCGCCTTCCCAGGCGCCAAATTTAAAACCTAGCAAATCGCCATTGAGTTTATGGCCCGCTTTCCACGCATCTTGTCCGCCTAAATTGAGCATTCCCCCATTATCACTGGTAAAGATAACCAAGGTGTTCTCCGCTTCGCCCATTTCTTCAAGTGCGCCGGTCACTTCACCGACAATCCAATCCAGCTCGTGAATAAAATCGCCATAACGACCACACTCGCTCGTCCCTTGAAACTGAGGAGCTGGTGTAAAAGGGTGGTGAATATTGGTAGTGGCTAAATAAAGGAAGAAAGGCTTATCTTTATCACTCTCGTGCATTTTTTTCATCCACGCAATGGCTTTGTCTTTCAGTGTAGTGCCCACCTTTTCATCTTCGTACAGCTTATGAGCAGCCTCCGCTCCACCGATGGCAGTATAGCCACCTTTCTCAGGCCATTTCTGCGTCACAGTTTTTTTTCCACGTACAAAAGGATCAGCCGGATCGTAGCCGTCCACCCAATGATTTTCTACATAAACGAAAGGAGGTCCACTATTCACCATAGGGATGTAATAGGCATAGTCAAACCCCAGTTCAAGAGGTCCTGGCTTTAGTGCTTTATTATAATCAGGCTTGTCAACGCCCAAACCAAGGTGCCATTTCCCCACGCAAGCGGTAGAATAACCAGCGTCTTTCAAAAGACTGGCTACAGTAATACGTGATGTGTCGATCGTTAAGGCATCATCAAGTCCCCCAACAGCTCCCCAATAGTTACGTCGTAAAGGGTAACGTCCTGTAATGATACCATAGCGCGAAGGCGAGCAAACAGCTGCTGCAGCATGCGCATCAGAGAATGATAAGCCTTCGGATGCCAGCCGATCGATATTTGGCGTTTGCACCTTGGTTGCGCCATAACAGCTCAGGTCGCCATAGCCTAGGTCATCGGCATAGATTAAGACGATGTTGGGTAAAGATGATTCATTAGTTGTGGAACAACTGATGAAAAAAAATACAACCTGAAAAGTTACAAGTACTGTTAATAATTTGATTTTGCGCATTGTTTTAAATTTTTGTAATATTCCAAAATTACAAATAGCTGGAACGATAGAGTAAGATGTATGTTGCATCTTGACTAACAAATGTTGCATATGAAGCGTCATTAGCCCTTTTCCTTTCGTAATGCTCATAATTTCTTTAATTTTTAGATAGTGCTACCGGATTTTCGACATAAGCCGCTGGACGGTTATTGTTTTTAATGTCTTTCTTAAATTCTTTAATATGAGAAAGCAGGTCTTCGGCAATTACTTGATTTCCCTCCAACACATTTTTTGATTCTGAAATATCATCTTCTAAATTGTACAGGGCGACTGGTGTGTTTCCACTTACATGCAGCTTCCACTCACCTGAACGCACTGCTTTTAAATTTCCGTGTTGATGGTAGAAAAAGGCCTTGTGTGGACTGCTCTCCTTATTTACCAGCACCGGCCAAATATCTTTACCATCAATTACCCGGTCGTTTGGTATTTCTGCCCCAGCTAATGAGGCAAAAGTTGGTAAAAGATCCATGGCGGTAAGTATTTCGTCATTTACCTGTCCTGCCGGAATTTTTCCGGGCCAGCGAATTACTGCCGGCTCGCGCAAACCGCCTTCATAAAAGCTTCCTTTTCTACCTCTCAAAGGTTTGGCACTTCCCGCCATTGGCCCATTGTCTGATGTGAAAACCACCAGGGTATTTTCATCAATTCCAGCTCGTTTTAATGCTTCCAGCACTTGTCCTACGGACCAGTCAATTTCGTTAATCGCGTATTTGTACAGTTTATCGCGGGCAGCATAATCAATGTAGCCATCTTCTTTTTCCAGGCGGGCTTTAATTGAATCGGGCGCATCTTTTCTAAATTCGGGCGACACATAGATGGGTCGGTGAGGATCGGGATGCGGAATATAAAGGAAAAATGGCTCATCCTTATTTTCCTCGATAAAACGAATCGCACGCTCTGTAAACTTCTGGGTAAGATAGTCGCAATCGGGATTTTCCTCAATCACTGTTTCTCCTTCCATTAGTGGCAGAGGCGAAAAGTTATGCTTCTTATTATTACCATGAAACGGGCTAATGTCGTAACTGTACGGAAGTCCGAAAAACTCATCAAATCCCTGGCGAGTGGGCAAAAACTCAGGCTGATCGCCCAAGTGCCACTTCCCAAACATTCCGGTTTTATAGCCTGCCGATTTTAATACTTCAGCAATGGTAATTTCATTGGGGTTAAGCCCTTTTGAATCAGCATCGAGCAAAACCCGTTCGCCCATGTTTACACGCGTTGGGTAAGAGCCAGTCATTAAGGCTGCACGCGATGGTGTACAAAGCGGAGCCCCCACATAAAAGCTAGTCAGTTTAATCCCTTCTTCCGCCATCTTGTCGATGTTGGGCGAGTGAATAGTTGGCGAGCCAAAACATCCCAAATCCTGGTAACCCTGATCGTCGGTGAAAATGATAACGAAATTTGGCTTGCGTAATTCTTCATCAGTTGAGCAACTTATAGCCCAAAAGACAATGAATACCGCTGTGAATATTTGTAATAACTTACTCTTGTTCATCTATTCAAGTTCTATTTGTTCAAATTAAAAATGGTCTCGGCAAATTTTTCACCCAAGTCAATATATCCTTGGCTATCGTAGTGCCAGGGATCGGAGTATTTATAAAATTTGGTGGTTCTAACAATTGCCGCATTCTTTTCTGTTTTAGCATATTTTTCCTGCGCATATTGTACCAGCTCTCCATAGTCCCAAACTTTTCCATCCTCATCATTTCCCGAATCCGATATTTTGCCAAGCACAATGGGTAAATCATGATTTCGAAAGGAAGCTCTCATTAAATCCATTAATCTTTTCAGATTAGCATAATACCGCGAAGCTACTTTTTCATCATTGCCATCGCTCTCACCTTGCATCCAAATTATGCCCGAGGGAATGAGATAATCGTCTTTTCCACCGCCATTTATATCGCGCGTTTCGAATGCATTGTTTATTGTTTTTAAAAAGTTCTCGTAATGATTTGCGCCTTGCTTTCCACTATAATCGGGCTCCCAGTATCCCGGCTTTCGGTTTGCCATTGTATCGATGGATGTACCTCCGCAAGCATATTTTATGAGTGCAATTTTTTCGTTCGGATACAGCTCCTGCAACTTCCGGGCAAAGGATAGCTCTACTCCAAATTTATTGGAATAAACATTTGTATTGCCATCTGATTTAAATCCGGCACCGTGACCCGATTTTAAGTTCTCCCATTTACCCGCTCCCCCGCTATCGTTCTTTTGGGTTGTTGTATTCCCATGAAAAATCCATACGTTTGAAAAGGTTTTATCTAAAGAATCGGGCAATTCTTTGTTAAGTCCTCTGCCTACCATATTCGACTGACCTCCCAGAAAAAACACTTTTATTGAATCGGTGGTTTCTTCTTGACTGTAGCCTAAAAACGGAATAATTATTAATCCTAAAAGTAATATACCTTTCACTTGTCTTGATTTTTATTGAACCCACTCCGGGGTTCTTTTTCTAACCTTTTTACTACCGTAGGTTTGCACCTACGCCTATTTTTGTTTTACTCTATTAGGGTCATTTACTTTTTTAGCACGATAGATTTAACCTTATCATCTTTATGTATTCATCCTAAAGATTGACTCGTAAATACCGTCACCAATCGTTTATTTAATTGTCTTTCCAATTCATAGACTCGCCTTTTTTCAACGAAATCATTTCACTCAATGCACCGTTAGAGTAGATTCTGAATTTCCCACTGGTTGTGGCTCTTATTGTTGCCAGTTTCAATTTTTCATTTTCCCATTCAATATCTACCTCGAAACCGCCACGAGCACGCAATCCTTTAATGCTTCCGTTTGGCCAGGCTGATGGAAGTGCCGGCAGAAGATTAATCTTACCATCATGGCTTTGCATTAACATCTCGGTAATCCCCGAAACCACTCCAAAGTTTCCATCAATCTGAAATGGTGGATGTACATCCAACAGGTTTGGCAAGGTTGATTTTTGTTGCAAGGCGATAATGTTTTCATGTGCTTTCTCTGCTTCTAACAAGCGAGCCCAGAAATTAATAATCCACGCACGGCTCCATCCCGTATGACCACCTCCATTGGCTAAACGATATTCAATGGTTTTTTTGGCGGCATCGAATAATTCAGGCGTTCTTTCCTTCGAAATCTGATTTGATGGATGCAGCGCATACAAATGTGAAATGTGTCGGTGTCCGGGATAAGGTTCTTCCAATTCTTCCATCCATTCCATTAAACGGCCATCGCTTCCAATCTGGAGCGGCGGTATCTTTGTTACTTGACTTTTTAGGGTATCAATAAATGCATCTTCAATTCCTAATATTTCAGCTGATTTGATACAATTACGGTACAATTCAAGAATGATCGCCCTGTCCATGGTACAGCCATAAGATACGGTTGCCACCTCCCCTTCAGTCGTCATAAAATTGTTTTCGGGAGATACGGATGGGGAAGTTACTAACATACCTGTTTTCGGATGGGGAATCATAAAATCAACAAAAAACTGTGCCGCTTCTTTCATAATGGGGTAGGCATGCTCCGCCAGGTATTCTTTGTCATCGGTATACTCGTAATGCGTATAAAGATGTTGACAACACCAGGCTGCCCCCATTGGCCACATTCCATAGCGGGCCCTTCCAAAAGCTGCCGTTGCAAGCCAGGCGTCACTTGTGTGATGGGCCACAAATCCACCACATCCATAGGTTTCACGTGCTGTAATTCGTCCCATTTCTCTTAAACTTCCTATGAATTTTAAAAATGGTTCATGACATTCGGCAAGGTTGGTCATTTCGGCCATCCAGTAGTTCATCTGAATATTGATATTAATGTGATAATCAGAATTCCAGGGTGGTTTAAAACCATTCACCCATATCCCCTGCAAATTGGCAGGCATTGTTCCCGGTCGTGAACTGCTGATTAACAGATACCTTCCGAACTGATATTGCACCTGGGTCAGGTAATTATCCACAGCACCATCTTTAACCTTTTGAAGTCGTTTATCTGTTGGTAAGTCTTCACCATCACCATCTGAAATGGTAAAATTCAATCGCTTAAACAATGAGCGATAATCGGTTACATGTTCCGAAAGCAATTCCTTGTAATCATCTGCCAAGGCATTTTTTAAATTATCCGCACAAATCTGTTTAGGGTTACCACCACGATAATCGCTTGCCCCTACAATTCTTATCACCAATTCATTGGCGTCAGAAACCACTATTTTTCCATTCTTAGCCTCTGTTTTTCCACCTTTGGTTTCGAAATGAATAGTTGAATTAAACTTCACCCCCATCAAGTTACCAACATGCTCCGAGAAATGGATACTGTTGTTAGTCAACTCGATATTGGTGTTTTTATTACGCTTTATTGAAGCTGACAAGCTTATTGCTCCTTTTTTATCGGCAGAATATTTAATAACCATTGCCTTACCCGGAAAGCTAGAGAAACACTCCCTGGTATAGCTGGTGCCATCTTTCTCAAATTGGGTGGTTTGTACCGCAGTGTTCAAATCCAGTTCCCGTCGGAAGTTGGCTACACTATCAAATCCTTGACGTTCAACAAAAAGATCGGCCAACATCTGGTTGGTCATGGTTCCTGTAGGAAAACGTTTTGCCAATAGGTTTGTGGTAAGAAACTCTTCCGCTTCTACATATTTACCATCGAAAACCATCTGCTGAATCTTTTTAATCACTTCGGGCCCTGCTTTTTTGTTGTCGCGATCGTATCTTTTCTCGCCTGTCCAAATGGTTTCTTCATTTAAGCAGATAACTTCTTTTGCAGGTGTACCGTAAACCATGGCCCCCAGGCTTCCATTTCCTATAGGCAATCCTTCGTTCCATTTTTTTGTGGATTGTTCCAACCAGATTTTTAAGGGCTGCTCCTTAACTGTTTTATCGGTTGTTGAACACGCCACAAACAATATTATGATAAGCAATGAGGCTATTTTGTTAATCGTTGACTTCATGATTATATTTTATTAGCTCGCAATTGTATACTCTTTGTTTTTATTAATTGTCTTTCCAAACCATCGACTCTCCTTTTTTCAAAGTTAAAACCCGACTTAAAGAATCATTGGAATAAATTCTGAACTCTCCTCCATTCTCAGCGTGAATGGTTGCAGTTTTTAATATTCCATTTTCCCATTCCATATCCACATCAAAGCCTCCTCGTGCCCTAAGTCCGGCAACCTTACCAGCAGGCCAGGCTGAAGGTAAAGCCGGCAGTAAATGAAGAATGTATGGTGCTTCTGCAATCTTTTCTCCAGGGACAACAGGTACATAATGATTTTCTTTCTTTTTATCCTTCTGATAAGCTACAAATGCAGCCTTATCAATTGATTTGGCCTTGGCATCTATACTTCTTAAGTGGCTTTGCAACAACATTTCACAAACACCTGCTGTTCCTCCAAAATTTCCGTCTATTTGAAAAGGAGGATGAAAATCAAAAAGATTTGCATATGCCCGTTTGGAGGTTAGATACTCGTAAAACTGATGTGCTTTGTCGCCATTGTGAAGCCGAGCCCAAAAGCAGGTTTTCCATGCTGTACTCCACCCGGTGGAAATATCGCCACGATGTATCATCGTAACTAATGCAGCATCTGCAATCTCTTTCGTTGTCAGGGGCGAAAAATCGCGTCCGGGATGCAAGGCAATCAAATGTGAAATATGGCGGTGATGATCATCGGGTCTGTCCCAGTCTTCGGGCCATTCCTGTAATTGTCCGTACTGTCCTATTTTTTGTGGGCACAAGCGAGGGATGTATTCCTGTAAAGTTTCCCGGAACGCCTTGTCACGGTTTAATATGGTGGATGCTTCGATACAATCGGTGAAGAGGTTCAATACGAGCTGCTGATCCCAGGAAGCCCCGTAGGTCTGCTTGTTCAGTTTGCCATACTGCTTTACCAGATAAGCGTTTTCCGGCGACCAGGTAGGATAGACTACCAGTGTTCCATCCTTCCATGGAGCAAGAAACCCGACAAAAAATTCTGCCGCACCTTTCAGAATGGGATAGATATCTTCGAGGTACGCACTATCCTGGTTAAAGGCATAATGATCGAACAGGTTCCTGGTGAGCCAGTGTGCGGCCTGTTGGCTTCGGCGGCCATGCACATTCTGGGCCGTAAAACCAAACACATTTCCATTGAGTCCCATGCTCCAACCTTTTTTCACACCAAAAGCTTCACGAGCAGTATGTTCGCCCGATTGCGCCAGTATTTTCACCCAATCCACATAGGGTGAAAATGAACCCGGGAGATTGGCTGTTTCCACCATCCAGTAATTCATTTCTACATTAATATCGGTATGATAGTCGCAATTCCATGCGGGTTTTAGGTGCCCATTCCAAAGTCCCTGCAAGTTAGAGGGAACAGGAGCGCTGCGCGAACAGCTCAATTGCAAATATCGGGAATAGTTAAAATAGAGGTTTTCCAGTTCCAGACTTGGCCCTTTATTCACCAACTCATCTGTCGTTAAACGGGAAGGTCGATAATCCAGCTCCAGCTGGCAACGGTCCATGAGCGAAGAGACATCCCGGACGTGTGATTTTTTCAGTTTTTCATAGCCCAGTTTAAGGGCTTCATCCATCGTATTTTTACTATCTTCCACATAATTGCGTCCTTTAAAAGATGGATAAACAGGTAGATAATCTGAATAACCTGTAAGATAAATCTTAACGTCCGTTGCGCCTATTACATCCATGGAGCCATCCTCTTGGGGCATTAACTTGCCCTTTCCGGCATCGATATAAACCAATTGCTGAAATGCAATATTATCCTGCTCCATAGATACCTCCCCATTTAACACTATAGTATTCCCATCGGCTTTTATGCTCCTAACTTTATGTAAGGTACTTACAGTTATTTTTAGATTCATTTTTTCGTTTAGTGCGGTATACCTCGCAACCACTGCATCGTTTGGATAGCTGCAGAAGTATTCTCTTACAAAACTTGCATCACCAATACTGTAGCTAACTATACCGACACCTTTGTGGGCATCCAAAGTGCGGCTGTAATTTACGATAGCTTTTGCACTATGCCCTGTTGAAATATATAAATCGGTGAATGGGGCATAATTTCCTAAAGGTTGGGTGCTGCTTACGTATTTGGTCGACCTGGCCTCCATGCTGTTTTCACCTGTGCCATAGTTACCTTGTTGGTAGGCCTCCCTTACTTTATCAAAATTCTTGTAGCCCCGTGGTCTGACACCCGATTGCGCCACTTCATCTAAGCCGCGTTTGCTGTTCATCCATAAAGTAATATCATTCATCATCAGGTGTTCCTGTTCAATTCCCCCGGAAAACATAGCGCCTATACGTCCGTTACCCAGCGGCAAGGCTTCCTGCATGTATCCTAGTTTATTGGGATTCCCCCTCTGCTCTTCTGTAAATTGGCTTGCAGGCTTATCGTAGCGCAACACAAATTGTGCGTTTGCCTGTTCAGCTATAAATGTTATCAGAAATATCCACAAAATAGGTTTCATGTATCTATCTTTTAGTTTGTTACAAGTATAATATTCCTCATGGTCATCAAGCTTTGGTGCAGTTTCATTGCTTTCGGCTTCTATCCGATATTCCAAACTGTGTGTTCCATTGAATGCCCGGCAACCATCAATTTAAAAGTACCCCCATCCACTGCACTGGCATAGGGTATTTCCAAGTTATAAGTCCCGTTACCTTCTATCAATAAGCTCCACTCTGCCCAATCTGACTCTTCCGTCTATCCCTTTAGGTTTAACGTTGGACTCTTGCATGTTGCGTTCCTCAATGAAGGTTTAAGCCATATCTTGCATCTAGCCAAGACCGCATTCTTTGCTTTTTTTTTCGGTTTCTCCCGGGGAAACCCTATCACTGCAGGCACACCCACCGGAAAACGGGCAAACCATGACAGGGATGATTTTAATTGGACTGCTTTTCCCATCGGATCACCCCTGTATAAAATTTCATTTACATTTTTTTTCCTTCTCGTCAATCCCACAGAATGGTGCGGATAACCATATTATTTCTATTCGAGTTTTTCGGTATCTGAATAGCTTATCCCTCTTATTTTCTCAAAGTTTTCAATCAATTCTTTCAACTTATCAGGACTTTTTTCAGCAAGATTAGTTTGCTGACCTAGATCTTCTTTCAAATTATACAGCTGAAATTTGTTTGAGTTGCCAAGTTCAATGTTTACATTTTTGCTTACCGCAGGACCCTTATATGGAGGAATCAATACCCAGCTTCCTTTTCGAAATGCAGTCCGGGAGCCTGCTTCCAGTATCAATTCATCACGACCTTTTTTAGTTCTGCCCATCAATACATCCAACAAATTCTCACTGTCAGGACCTTGCAGGTCACTTTCTACTAATGCCGCCAGAGAAGACAACAAATCCACCTGCGATATCATCGCATCCGATACCATGGGTTGAATCTTTCCTTTCCAATAGGTAATGAAGGGCACCCTCGTTCCCGCCTCAAACAGGCTGTACTTTCCTCCTCTCAAAGGTCCCCAAGGAGTATGATCTCCCAGTTTCTCAACAGCACCATCGTAATAACCATCGTTCAACACAGGTCCGTTATCACTGGATAAAATGATCAGTGTATTATCTAAAAGACCCTCATTTTCTAGGGTTTTCATCAATTCACCGATACACCAGTCTGCTTCTGCGATCACATCCCCTCTGGGTCCCATGCCCGTTTTTCCTATAAACCGCTCATGAGGTGTTCTGGGTACATGAGGCTGTTGCAAGGTGTAAAAAAGAAAGAATGGTTCATCTTTGTGTTGCAGTATGTATTTTTGTGACCTGATCAGGAATGTATCGGCCATGTTCCCATCAACCCATTTCGCGGATTCTCCGCCTTTCATGTATCCAATTCTGGGAATTCCATTTACGATAGAATTGTTATGCCCATGATGCCACTTCAATTTCAGCATCTCCGGATTTTCTTTCCCGGTGGGCTCCCCCTCGAAATTGTTTTTATAATCGACTTCTATGGGATCATTAGGATCTAACCCTGAAACATAACCGTCCTCAATATAGACTGTAGGAACCCGATCTTGCGTGGCTGCCATGATGTATGAATAGTCAAATCCTACCTCATTCGGACCGGGAGAAATTCGCCTATTCCAGTTTACATTTCCATCGCCAAGGCCTAAGTGCCATTTCCCAACAATACCGGTATGATAACCTTTTTGCTTTAGCATTTTTGGGATGGTTAGCTGATCCGTGCCGATCAACAATGGTGCTGTTCCGGAAAGTATCCTGGCATTCTTATTCCGCCATGGATAGGTTCCGGTAAGTATTGCATAACGACTTGGGGTGCAGGTTGCCGAAGAGGCATAGCCCTGGGTAAACCTTACTCCACCTTCGGCAAGACGATCAATATTTGGCGTTGAAAGTGTCCCCGATCCATAGGCACTTACATCACCATAGCCTAAATCATCGGCATAAATAATGATGATATTTGGTTTTTCCTTTGCTTCTTCTTTTGAAACCGTGCAGGCTGATAAAAGAATAGAAACAATCAAGATAATTCCAATAGTGGTAATTTTATTGTGAAACATAGAACATATATAATGATTGATTTACAAAAGTTTTTTTTAAAGTAATTCTTCAATATGTTTTACTACCTGTTTTGCCAGGGCTTCACTACCCGCTTTTTTAAAATGCACATTAGAAGGCAACTGTAGTTCTTCCATTCTGGGCAAAACAAAATCGTGAAGATTATTGATCCTGATATCGTATTTCTTCATGATCTTTAAAGCCACTTTGTTATATTTTTTAGGTTGATCTGCTCTTCTTAACGGGCCTTTGGGTTTATCAGGAAATGGCGTAGTGGTTGCAAAAACTAAGGTTGCTCCTGTAACATTAAGCTTCTCAACAATCTCCTTTAGGTTCTTTTTGTACGTTTTTAGGCCCGCCTGTTTCGGATCATCAGGATTTGTACTGTTTTTCCCTGTTTTTTCATCTACGTGTTTTAGGTCATGCAAACCAAAATTAAAATGGATAATGTCCCATTTGTTGGCGCTCAACCATTCCTCCATCATTTCTTTACCCTTGGTTGTACCCTCACAATTCTCGGCTTTACCATTGGGGTATAATGGTCGGTACACATTCGCCTTACCTTTCAGCATATCCCGAACAAACGGCGTATAGCCAATTGAAATGGAATCGCCCAGGATTAAAACATTGGGAAGTTTTTCGTTATTTTCTGCGAGAAGCGCACTGGGAACAAAGCTCGCAACAGCTCCAACTATTGTAGTTTTTAAAAAATTTCTTCTATTTATCATCACTAGATTTCATTTATTGATAAAATGTTCTTACACCTTAAATTGTAAAACTCTTTAATCTTTTTTATGCCCCTTAAAACCCAACGAGGCATCCAGCACTTCACCCTTGCGTGTAGGTGCATGGGCTTCTTTTGTAAAATTTATCATTTTCTCGAGGATTTCAGGAAATTGATCTGCCACATCATGGAGTTCTTCCATATCTGTATTCAAATCATACAGTTCAAATGCCGCTTTTTTGTTTGGTCTGATTGCTTTCCAGTTACCCATTCGAACGGCACAGCTTCTGGGGTCTTCCCAATATAAATATTCATGTTGCGCATTTTTGCGTTTCACAAGCGCTTCGCCAAGTAGGGTTGGCAAGATGGAAATGCCATCTGTGGTTGAGGGTATTTCCACTCCGGCCAGTTCAGCCATTGTTGGCATAATATCAGGAAAGTAACCCAGATGGTTAGAAACTGTACCTTGCGTTATTTGCTCAGGCCATCTTACCATAAACGGTATCCTAAGACCTCCTTCATAAAAATTACCTTTACCGCCCCGGAAGCGTTTGCCTGTCTTTGGATTCAGATTTGGCGCTAAGAATCCGTGCGGATACTTACTGTTCTTAAAATAAGGTTGTCCACCATTATCACCGCAAACAAACACTATTGTCTTATCATCGATATCAAGCTCCTTTAATAAAGCCATGATCTCGCCGATCTGTCTATCCACCATTTCCACCATGGCAGCGTACATTTGTGCATCGTATTCGCCTTTTTGGTTAGAAGCATCCCATTCCTTGTCCTTATATTTTTGCCATGCAGGATCATCTTCAGGCATGGCCCAGTATCCGTGGGGCGGAGTCCAGGGTAGATATGCAAAGAATGGTTGATCTTTATTTGTTCGAATAAATTCCAATCCTTTAGCATGTATTAATTCATGTGAAAATGTCTCGCCGGTCAAAAAGTCACCCGTATTCCCTTTCAGTGGCACTTTCTTACTGTTATGGATCAGGTATCTGGGATAATAGGTATGCGCGTGTACCTGATGATAGTATCCGAAAAATGTATCAAATCCATGTTTCTCAGGAACACCTGTTGTACCAACGTCTCCTAAGCCCCATTTTCCGAATCCGCCTGTCACGTATCCTGCTTCTTTAAGAATGCTTGCGATGGTGATATCGTCAGCGCAAAGAGCCATTCCTCCACCATTAGACCTAACTGTGGTATGTCCCGTATGCTGACCGGTCATCAGAGAACTTCGCGTTGGGGCACAAACATTCCCACCTGCAAGGAACTGAGTGAATCGCATACCTTCGGAAGCTACCTTATCTATATTGGGCGTCTTCAATATTGGGTGTCCCATGCCTGACGATTCAAAATAGCCCCATTCATCCATCATGATATAAATGATGTTTGGCTTATCCGCTGCAATGGTTTTGGTTGTGCAATTAGTCATCATGCCTATAAATGCCACTGCAACCATAGCCATCAATATATTCCTTCGTTTCATCGTAGATCGTTTATAACATTAAAACTCTTTTCTCTTTAATAATGAATATCAAAAATTTCAAAAAACTATTGCAAGGCGGAAATTATATATTCTCTATTCTCATTCGATTTTCTGAGTTCCCCTCGCCATAAACCATTTTCAAGCTTTGAAAATTTAAAATATTCTGATGATGGTTTTTTATTATCGGACCAAAGCAAGATTGGACCGTCTTCTACCATTTTTATTTTGATGGTCTTTTTATCAATTTCGAGCAATTCAAAGGCAGCTGCCGATAAATATTTATCAGGCCTTCCAATAAGGGACCATCCGTATTGAATGGGACTTAATTGAAAAAGGCGTTCTTTTCTTGAGCCTAATTTGAATTGATATTCACCCTTTAGGATACTTGCTGACCCCCTATAATGATCGTATAATAAAATGCCCTCTTCGGGAATGTTCCAAAGTCCTTGGTAAGGTTGTATCATACCACCTGCAAAAGGATAATCTTTTAACGAGACGAAGGCGTTTGCCTCCTGATCATCCTGATTTAAGTTAACAGCCATTATAGCGGCACAATTATTTTTAAGTGGGGCTATCACCCTGAATGCTTTACCTTCATAGTATGGATCTTGCATAAGACTTTCAGGCAATGGTACTCCCGGGGCCAAAGTGCCCAAAATGTGACCGTCAGCATAGGTTAATGGCCTTAACACAGTGTCGTCAATTTTTTGTGGCTCATCCGATAAATATATGGGGCCACCGGACATGGCGCGGGCCACGGCCATTAGACGAGCTGTCTCCTCATAATTGGCAAAAAACATATCCTGGTCAAGCCAATGTGTATGTCCTAACCAAAAAGCATTGGCAAAGTTTTGTACCAGCGTAAGATCCAGGCGATCCTTGGTTGTTTTATAATCAACACTACCCCGGATTAAAGCACTGTAGGTATGATTGAATACATTGAAGTTTTGCTGCGCAATACAATTTAACAAGAAAAGATCTTTCTGCTTACAATTTTCCTCCAATGCCTTGTTGTTATAATGAACCCCCAAAATCGCATTTTCCGAACCTGTATTGTAACGAAAGTTATCGGACTGAAAATCGACTTTGATCATATCAAATCCATTCTTCTTAGTATCGGCAGTCATTTCATTGTAAAACGCATTAGAGGCTTCATATGAAATTTGAGGCATGTAACGGGGCTGCTCTGATTTTTCAGAACGCAATACCAGATGTTCTTGCAGATGAGACATGGTGTGGTCTGGAGATATACCGCCCCAATATCCATTGAAATTGCGCCATATCCCCATCCATTTTATTTTCTCTCCTTTTTGATTAACAATTGGTTCCCATCCATTGGGGAATTTCTTATGATCCACACCAAATGACATCAGTTGACTTTTCTTTGCATCTAAATAGCCATCGTCAATCAATACCCAGCGAAAAGGAATAGTACTGGACTTGATCCCTTTTATGGCATCCAAAATGATCTCTTCACTTATATTTTTCTTATAATGCTCCCAGGAACACCATCCCAGGTACTGATAGGATTCTGGATACAATTTATTCTCCCGCCAATTGATATTTTCTTTGATATCATCATTGAGCATGGCCTGGTCCCAGGCTAGTCTGGCGGCCTCATACGGATTTTCTGACTGGGCATAACTGATTAAGGGTGCAGAAGTATCTTCAGTTCTTGTACCGTATGTAGCCATAGTTAAATAAATGTTATTGTCGCGAACACTAAAAGTATTGCCGATATGGTTCGAAACGAGTGGCAACAGTACCAAATATTGACCGTCGTCTTTTTTGAGCATCATAAAAGCCCCCAGGTTCACGTGGTCGTCCATCCGTGGCTTTCTTTTTACAAAAGTGTCCAGTTGAGCGATATGCGCAAACCAAAGCGGTTCCACCCGGTTACCTGCAGCTAGTTTGGATGAAAAAGGACGGTAATAGATTCCCTTTTTAAATTTGGGCAATTCCAGTCTTATTTCGGCAATAATTCCATTGGAATCGGGTGTAAACGCTTGTTTTTCCAAACCAAACTGCCCGTTTGTACTTAAGTTGGAAAGTTCTATGGATTCAGGAATTGCCTTCATCAGATTTTTTTGCTTTTTAACCTGTGAATGGTTTGCACAAGAGGTTATAAGCAAAACACTGAAAATAAGTAGATTTATTATATACATTATGATCTTGGTTATAGTTTAAGTTATTCTTTGGCTTCAATTAACTGAAAAACGGCACTTTCAAGCGGTCGTCTTAAATCGACCCATAACCCTCGATTCATTAATACTTCACCCGAAATCAAGTGATTATTAAAGCTTATATGTGGCTTCTGTCCTTCCATATTGATTTCTTTCAGTCTGTATAGTGCATCCGTTTTTAGTCCCTTCATTTTTACAAAACTCCTTTCATAACGACGATGGTGGGTATGGCTGTATACCATCAGCAAAGCCTGCGCCTTGTTTTGGGAAACATAGTTGATGGCAGCATACCCATCCTTATCGTACGGCGAGAGCAAGCGGTATAAATCGCCAAACTGCACAATCGGTCGAATCTCTTTATATTTTTCTATTGCTTCTTTTGCAAATTTGACTTGTTTTTCATCCAGGTCATCAGGGCGTAATTCCATGCCCAAACGACCTCCCATGGCCACATCAAACCTGAATTTCAACGAGGTTTCCCTTTTGGTTTGATGGTTTGGAGATTTGGTTACGTGTGCTGCACTGGCAATAGCCGGATAAAAATGATTGGTACCCCACTGGATAAACAAGCGCTGGTATGGATCAGTATCGTCACTTGCCCAAAACTCATGGGTATGTTTCATGGATCCAAAATCTACGCGGCCCCCACCCGACGCACATGCCTGAAAAATCGTGGCAGGATATTTTTCCTCCAAACGTTTCAATACCTTTTCCAAACCTTTGGTATAATCAATAAAGAAGTGCGATTGCTGTTTCAGGTAGGTGGAACCAAAATTCTGCACATGTCTGTTCGCATCCCACTTTATATAGGCTATTCTGGGATGGGAAGTCAAAATATGATCGACCACATCAAAAACAAATTCCTGAACTTCAGGATTAGATAAATCGAGTAAGAGCTGGTTTCTTTCCAAGAGCTCTTTTCTATCGTTCATTCTTTGTACTATCCATTCGGGATGCTTCTCGGCCAGCTCGCTCTTAGGATTGACCATTTCGGGCTCTACCCAGATTCCAAATCGCATCCCCTTCGATTCTGAATAGTCAATCAAATCATCAATCCCATCAGGAAGTTTCTTTTGGTTCACCTGCCAATCGCCCAGGCCGGCCTTTGCGCTGTTACGTGGATATTTGTTGCCGAACCATCCATCGTCCAGCACAAATATTTCAACACCCATTTCAGCAGCACCGTCCATCATTGATTTTAGTCGGGCCGCATCAAAGCTGAAATAAGCCCCTTCCCAACTATTGAGTACGATTAATCTTTCCTGATCACCATCTCTAAGGTTATACTTTCTGGCCCAGCGGTGTAGATTTATTGAAGCTTTGTTTTTTCCTTTATTGCTATAGGTAAGAATCATTCGAGGTGTTTCAAATTTTTCTCCTGCTTTTACAATATAAGACGATGCGAAGGGATTTATCCCGGCAATCATCTGGCAACGTTCTCTATCGTCCACCTGGAAAGTAAGTCGAAAATTTCCTGTCCACGCCAATGCACCAGCGATTACTTCACCATTACTTTCCTGAGCAGTTGAATTAAGCGAAAGCATAAACGAAGGGTTTTCATACTCTGTGGATCTCACTCCCCTTTTGGTTTCAATGGTTTTTATACCATTTGTTAAACGCTCTTCGGTGAATATCATTTCTTTTTGATGACTTCCGTAAAAATGTGTCAGATAGTATTCGGGAGCTTTGAAGCCTATTGCAGAAGAGGCAAACTGAGACAAGGTCACATCTTTTTTTTCTTTGTGGTGGATGCTTGTCCATTGTTCTATTACATTTTCCTCAGCATATGCGTTGAAGTGCAAGTCAACAAAGAATTCTTTTTTCTCATCCTTTAAATGAATGATGGTCGATTGCACATTTACGTTGGTTTGTTGCTCATGAGACACATAATACAAATCGGTAGCCATGGTACCATCGGCATGTGTAACCAATAATGCCACTTCATCAGAAGAGCCATTTCCAAAGCTGGGATAAACTTCATTAAATACAATTGACATATTCTCCAGACCTTGTGTATACTTAATTTTGGAGCCGTAGTGTGATTGAAATAGTTTCTTATTTTTAGAAACCTGAAAAATCAATGAGTTCTGTTCGGTGTGTATATGAATCAGTTGAGCTAAAAGTCCTCCATTTATCAAATGACACACAAACAACAACATGTATATTCGTTTTGTAATAAGTATCATATTTTAGAATATTCGAAATAATTAATAATTAAACTAATATAGAATTACATTGTGATTTCTATTCTTTAAATGATATTTTCGAATACACAAAAGCGTGACCCGAAACTATAATTTAGTCCGTTGTAATCCTACTACCCCACCAATCGGCATTGGGTACAAATTCCTTTGACAACACTTTCATTCGTTGTTTTTCCAAGGAAGGTATTTTATTGTGTTCAAGCTTGAACAAATATTCTTTCTGCACTGCTTCGCTATATTGCGGATCATGTTGTGGATATTTAGCGCCTACTTGGGTCAGGTAGTCGAAAAGTTCCTTGCCCATTTTTTCTACTTTTTCAGGATATTTTGCCGCAAGGTCTGTAGTTTCGCCAATGTCTTTTGTCAGCTTGTAAAGCTCCTTTCTACCATCTTCGTAATAATGAATCAATTTCCAGTCGCCACGGCGGATAATAGAAGATGGTTCACCGCCCTGGTTACCGTAATGTGGGAAATGCCAGATAAGGGCTCGTTCTGCTAACGTTTCTCCTTTGAAAAGAGGGACAAGGCTTACACCATCATTATGTTCTTGCGGCAGAAGTTCTGCACCTGCCAATTCCAGCATTGTGGGATAAAAGTCGGTTCCGGTTACCGGGTAATCGATTTTCTCTCCCCCCTTGGAAAGACCGGGTATTTTGATAAAATAGGGTTCCCTGATTCCACCCTCGAACTGGTATCCCTTGCCGGCTCTTAGCGGCTTATTGCTGGTGGAAAAATTATCCCCAGCAGCCACTCCTCCATTATCGGAAGTAAAAACTACAATGGTATTTTTATCCAAACCCAATTGATCGAGGGCTTTAAGCACCTTACCAACCGCATCATCCATTTGTTCTACCAGTCCGGCATAAATTGGATTGTCCTGCACCTGACGAATGGGCATATATTTCCCCATGTAATATCCGTTTTCAGCAATTCCCATTTCCTGGGCTTTATCGCGGTATTTACTCCACTTTTCCTGTGTGGTTTGAATAGGCGAATGCACCGCATAAAAAGAAAGGTAAGCGAAAAACGGCTTCCCGGTTTTCTGTGGATTGTTTTCTTCAATAAATTTTACGGTTTCCTTTGCCAAACGCATGGAAAGGTTTTCACCATCCTCCAGGTTTTCCAATTTCGGATTTTTATAGGGCGAAAAATACCCACCAGCTGGTCCGCCCTTTGACCAACCTCCTTTGTTGATATCGAAACCATGATCCTCAGGCCACGAACCTTTGTCGCCCAGGTGCCATTTTCCTGCAAAAAAAGTTTTATACCCAACTTCTTTCAGGGCTTCAGGCATGGTAACATATTCATGCGGCAGATTATGGGTATATTCTGCAGGAAGCATCTTTGTGTAACGTTTTCTTGTTCGCCATTTTTCTCCAGAGGGAGACCCGATATGAACGGTGATATCGTGCCTTGCCGTGAATTTACCTGTCATGATACTTGCACGTGAAGGACTGCAAACCCTGCAGTTGGCATATCCGTTGGTAAAATTAGTTCCCTGAGCTGCAATCTTATCGATATTAGGAGTTTCGTAGAATTTACTTCCCATACAACTCAGGTCGGTATAACCTAAATCATCGGCAAGAATAAAAAGGATATTGGGTTTAGGTTCTTTTTTATTCGTTGCATAACTGTTAAACGTTACAACGAATGTAAAACAGCTTGCTAATAACATTTTATATATCATAGTTTTTTCATTTAGTTTCATTATTCCATGAATTCGATTGTATACATATTGATCTTATTCGCCTCAAGCCGGCTGGGATCTTCATCCCGATGCATCAGGACAAAACAAACCGTATGCAGCTAAAACTTTAGCGGGACACAAAAATCAAGGAACCCTTTATGTAGCCTTTCAAATCATGGTTTCCCCCTTATCAAGAAAAGTCACTTTACTCAAAGCGTTATTGGAACAGATTCTAAAGTCACCCCCTTTAAGGGCATGTATAGTAGCCTGTTCCATTTTCCATGCAATACCCACCTCAAAACCACTGCGAGCAAGCACCCCTTTAACAATAACATTGGGCCAGACATACGGAAGGGCTGGTAGCAATTGAATAATATAAGGCGTTTGAGCCGGTTCATCATCCGGTACTACATAGTTAAAATTATTTGGCGAATCCTTGTCTTGTGCTTGCGACATGAGTGTCATCAGAAAAAGGCTAAAAAGATTAATGGTTTTCTGGGGTCTCATTATCTGTTCGATTTATTTTTCGTGCTTGTTTTAAGATTTCGCAGGTCTTATCCACATGCAATGCCCTCCTCCCGGAGCCATAACCGCTTTTATCACATCTCCTTTTTTGGCCTTACCCTTTCTTACCCGATAAGCTTCCGGATTGGTCTTGCAGTGCGTTTCTTCGGTATCTTCATAGTAAGTGACATCGTATTCGCGCCCTTCTTCCAGGAAGTCAAGTTTGATGTCCAACGTCCCGCCTTTCCGGCTATAAGCGCTGCCAATAAACCATTCCTTACCATGGCGGCGGGCCGTTGTGATGTATTCGGCCATTTTGGAATGGAGCACGCGGCTTTCGTCCCATTTGCCAACGGGCATTTTCTGAATAAACTCGAACAAATCGGCCTTGGCCGCATAGGCCTCCGGCGCATCGGGGATGCAAACCAGGCCGCTGAAAATGATTAACGTCCGGGCTGCTTCCGAAGCCACTGTCGAAAAATAGCTGTTTGTTTTCCGGGGCCCTTTTTGCCGCAACCCGGCGTTGATCCCTGACAAGTCGAAATTACCGTTGTTCATATCCAAAGGGCCTGTTATGGCATTGATCAAGGCCATTTTGATGAAGGATTCCGGAGTAAACGCCCGCCTCGAATCTTGCTGGGCATGGCAATACTCCCGCGTGATAGCATTGGGGTAAGTACGCCGGATCCCTGTAAAAGGAACAGGGCTATCGTGAAAATCGATTAACAGTTTGCTTTGCGCACTTTTCCGGATGGATTCTCTGGAAAAATCGACTTTACTTCCCATAAAACCGTATTTGATGCCTTTCATCCCCAGAGACCTGTAATAGGGGAACAGTTCATCGTCCCCGTACTCCCCGTGCCTCCGGTCGTAATATAACATCAGATCAACCTCTTTTTCCGCTGCGTAATCTATGACAGCCTGTAAATCCAGTTTGTCCGACAGCTCGAAATGCCCTTTGGAAACGTGTTTGTACCATGCGTCATCGATCATAAAATATTCGATTTCGTTTTCGGCAGCAAAATCGACAAAACGCTTATAACTCTCCGTGTTAATCCCGTACACAAAACCATCGGGAGCTGTATATCCGTGTACACGCCAGTCCCACAGTGTTTTCCCCGGCTTGATCCAGCCCGTATCTTCCAATTCACACGGCGTGGCCAGGTTAACAGGAACGGTATTTACCACAAGGTCCCCTGCTGTTTCTCCTGTCAATATTACCCGCCAGGGGCTTACCCATTTTTTCTCGCTTAATTCTACTTTATTCACCGACTCAATTATCCCTTCGCCCTCGCCCAGGCCCAGTTGCATTGCCTCGATACCTCTTGCTGCGTACAGATCGGATTCCAAAAGCGCCAGATAGGGCCGGTTGGTAGATTCAACCACCAGCGGAACGCTGATTTTCCGGCCGTTTTTCTCTCGCAAATAATCCCTAAGGCCGCCCAATGTCACCGGCCCCAGTGGCTCGCTCTCGCCTGCCGGTGTATAATAGTGGCTTCCTTCCGGTAAAGCGTATTCACATTTGAAAATGGCTTCCTTTGGTTTTCCGCCTTCATCAAGAATGAATCGAAACGCTATACCCCGGTCGTAAGCCCTGGCTATCAGCTTGCCGCCTACTCCATCGATATCAATATCCAGTGTAAGTTCATTGAAATGGTCGCGGATAGCGCCGTGCTGACCCCAAACAGGGTTCCAGGTTGTATCTTTTGTGATCAAACTTGTTTTAAGAATATTTACGGTGGCGTTGGGCAGTATCGACAATTGTGAGCTGCCCACGACTTCGTGCCCCTGCCAAACCATTTCATATTCCAGCACGCCCGCTGTGTCGTTGAACCTAATTTGCAAGGTTTCATCAGGCGATTGCAACGATAGCGTGTTGCCCTTTTCGGCACAGCCCGTTAAAAGCATTATCGCTAAGTAAAAAAGCACTAAAATTTTCTTTTGCATATTTTTAAAATTATATTTTCATTTTAAGTTAATGTAATGTTGGTTCATCCGTCTATAGCTATAAACCCTTTCTGGGAACCACAGCGCCATCATATAAAATTTCCTGATATTATTTGAGACTTCTTCGTATAGTCATACAATCCGATTATTCTATCCGCGTAATAATTTCTACCGATAACAATTCGCCCGGAGTATAAATGACTATGTATTTATTCCCTTCAATAAGATGGAACCCTGAAGCCATTTGAATAATACCATTATCATTAATCCGGTATTCTACGTGTTCATTCAATGTAAATACTTTCTGTACCTTACCGTCATTAAGTGTAAAACTCCTACCTCCTACCTCGACCAATATCCCTTTCATTTTTCGACGATTGGTGTGCTTAACAACTGGCGGTAACCAGGTTGGTCCTTGTTCCGTATCTACTTTTAACTCACCTTCCAATTCCAAAGCCACAATCGGCACACATTTTTCATATGCACTTTCTGGAATGGTGACAGTCATGGTTGCCTTGTCCGTATTCTGCATAAAAGATAGGGCTATGTTTGTATCAAGCAGGTAAGCGTTTTTTACTTTTGATTGAATACCATTAACCTGAATTAATCTATTTTTTCTACCATACAAGTGCAGAAAAGCCTTGTTTTCTTTGGTCGTAACAGAGCCCCATTCGTATTCGGCTTTAAAGGGAGATCCTTTGGTTTCATAGATAGCTTCTCCATTCTGTTTTGTCCATTGTCCAATATTTTCCAGGCGTATTATCTCCTCCGGAGTAAAACGGCCATCGGGTCCGGGTCCAATATTCAGTAAAAAATTAGAATTACGGCATGCACACTTTGATAGCATGGCAATTACTTCCTCGGAGGATTTCCAGTTGGAATCGTTTTTATCAAAACCCCAGTTCAGTCTTAAGGTCATGATGGATTCAACGTATCCGTCAATACCCGGAGGTGCCAATTCACGATCGCCCAAATTCCGATAATCGCCAAGCTTATTTCCTATACGGCTACTTATAATGCATTCAGGTTGATATTTGCGTACCATATCGAAACACATCTGGTTTAGTTTCTTATGCTGATCAATTCCCATATCAAACCAAATCAAATCTATTTGTCCGTAATTGGTCAGCAATTCTTTCAGGTGAGTAGCTACTAGTGCTTCATAGGACTGGGGAATTTCAGAAGTATCTCTTCCCACTTTACTACGATGGTACCAATCCTTTTCGTGGGAATAATAGAGTCCCACACGTATTCCATTTTTATGACATTCTTCGATAAATGCCTTTACAATATCCTTTTCATAAACTGAGGATTTCATAATGTTCCAGTCCGATGCTTTTGTATCGAACATGGCAAAACCATCGTGATGCTTTGAGGTAAGCACGATATATTTCATACCGGCATTTTTAGCCATTCTTACCCATTCTGCCGCGTTATAATGGATTGGGTTGAACTGATGAGCAGCTTCTTTATAATCTTTTTGGGGAATATCTGCCATGAGATAAATCCATTCAGAACTTGCCCCCCCCATTTCCTTACCGTGGTCAATACCATCCCATTCGCCGCCAAAAACTGAATAAACCCCCCAATGAATAAACATGCCAAATCGGCCGTCCTCCCACCATTTCATTCTTTCATCAAGATCGGAAGCACTCATACCAGTGTTATGATTTGATTGGCAAATGGCGCTATTTAATAGTACCAGACAAAAAAATATGGATAAATAATATTTTTCTTTCATTGTTATATTCAATTTGATAGCAAGGTCTATTTATAAAATGTTGAAAAAATTCAACCTTAGTTACCTGGAGGTCATATCTACGTTGCTGCAATATTTTTCCCGAATAACTAGCATTGAACGAAAATTGCTCTCTCTTTTCATTCAACGTGCTTTTTATTCTTTTGCGAGGTGGACTATTCCACCACGCATCCTGAGATAATTGTTAACCAACAATAATGAGCTTATATTAAACTTTACTAAAAATAGATTTAATATCTTCTATTGACACGTTAAAAATGTTTTGAACTATTTCGTCTAAATATTTTTCATTACCGGTAACATGAACTATTCGTTGGACATGTGTAATGCTTTCTCCTGAATATAGCAATGCGGCCGGTGAAGAACTTTCGATTTCGTAAAAAGGCCCCATGATCGATCCGTCGTCAACAGGCCCGTCGTTGTATGAGTTTAAAGCATCGCCTTTTAAAGGATCTTCCTGTTTTCCCCATTTTGAATTTACATACCTGGCCGGCTCATCGGGTTTTGAGTACCACAGAATTGTTAAGCTATTTGTTTCAGGGTCGTAACTACCGCAATATGGTGTAGACCGCTCCGGCGATAAGCCAATTTTACTTCGATACTTGCCATCGACTTTAAAATAAGCGATTCCATCTTTAGTGATTAGTCTTTCTGATGGCACCTTACCGAAATAATCGTCTTCCACAACTTTCCCCAGCTCTTCTCCATCCCCTTTATTATAGGGCAAAAACACCACACCCTTTTCAGCCGGATTGAACATGCATAACAACCAAATAGATAAAAAACCGGAATCCTCTGTCCAGTTATTATCACCTCTGTTTGTTAATACATTTTTAGATTCGTACGCCACCCATTTAATCGATTCGTTTAGGGATGTTTTTAACGTTTTCTCCACTTCGCTATTTTCCAGAAGTTTAATGGTACGATCGATACCTATTTTCAAGGAAGTTCCTATAGCATTGGTTAACTCAAACGATTTTTGGAATACAGCCTTTTGTTCACTTTTTTCAACCAAATCAAAAGGTGCTGTATCAAGCTCTTTGGGCACGCTCCAGCTTTCGAATATTTGCTCATCTCCCTGGTCAAAGTAAATGGAAAACGGACCTCCTTCCGGTCCCAGCCAAAACCGCTCCTCACCTCCAAATGGATTAAACTTGTCATTAATTTGGCCAGCTTTTATGTAATCATGATTTATCCACCCAAAGCTTTTGCCTTTCATACCATTGGCCGTACTTGTCATTACCCTGCCCTGGTAACCGGGAGAAATGAGAACAGCAGCACCACTGTCATCATCCTTCAACTGAAGAATTTCAATCTGTTGATTCCTGAAGAACTCCACATCATAGCCATAATCGCCTTCAGTGTATTGATTCTTTTTATCCTGAAGGTTACACGACATCAATAAAACGGACATACATAAATAAAATAGTGTAGTATTCATTGATTCTAGGTATTAACTAATTTTGTTCATCAATTATTGATTTGACTAAAAACTTAAATAATCCGGTAAAAAAATCAGGATTATATATTTCAAAATACTTGTGATAACCTTCACCGGAAATCCGCTCCCTTCTTTTTACCCATTCATATCGGTAAGCCTGTTTATAAAGCCCCAGTGCAAAAACATCCCAAATTTTGCTTATGCCCATTAGGATCAGGACATACGTTCAGTTTATTCCGCTTCTGTTTCATCCCATATTTTTTTGAGAAAAAACGGATTGCATCATGAGACTACCAGCCAGCAATACAAAAAATTATTTTTTCCCATTCCGGTTATTCAATAGGTTTGATGTTCTAATTTATAATCGTTTGTATTTGCGTCCAGCCTTCCATACCTTCGTTTTCCTGAGTGGCACCGGGAGTACTTCTTCCATCAAGAATAATTTTTTTGAGCGCTGCTTTTAACCGGGCAGCTTTTTCTGGATATTCTGATATCAAATTTTTAGTTTCACCAATATCCTCTTTTAGGTTATATAATTGCATGGCCGGTAAATCCAGTTGTTCCTTTTTTAAATCTTGTGGTCGCGGGAAACTCCAGCCCCCAGATCCGGGACAAGTACATAATTTCCAATCGCCCTCCCTAATGGCAAACGAGCCGTTTATTGAATGATGGATGATATATTTACGAATATTTGTATCGCTTTCACCGGTAATAAGGGGTAACATACTGTAACTGTCTTCTGCTTCGTTATCCTGAATTTGGTATGCAGTGAGTTCGGCGCATGTGGCAAAAAAATCGGTGGTACATATTGTTTTATCCGAGCTTGTATTTTTTAATGCTCTGTTAGGCCATTCCACAATAAATGGCACACGGTGGCCGCCTTCAAAAATATCTGCTTTTGTGCCCCTGAACGTATAACTTGGGTCATGATCTACTTTGGCCAGTTCTTCAAAATCGGCTTTCGGTGAACACCCATTATCACTGGTAAATACCAAAAGCGTATTTTCTGATACCCCCTGGCTTTTTAACGCTTCCCTAATTTGGCGCACCACATCATCCACCTGCATCACAAAATCGCCATACATGTTTGTATTACTTTTACCTAAAAACTCTGTTCTGGGCAAAATAGGTGTGTGGGGGGCAGGTAATGGGAAGTATAAAAAGAATGGTGCCCCTCCGTTTGCTTTTTTGTTGATATAATTTACTGCCTTGTCTGTTAAATCCTGTAAAATATTGGCATGCACAAAATCATCCGATGTAAGCCCTTTTCTCCAAATTCCTTTTTCATCTACAGAAACCGTAGTTTTGGTGGGTACCATGGTTGCCATGTCATTTTCCACAAACACATATGGTGCCATATCCAGCGAACCACAAAAACCAAAAGAATAATCGAATCCATGGGATGATGGACCATTTTTTATTGGATTATTAAAGTTTACTTTAGGTTTTGAATTTAGCTTATTGATATATTGTGTTGACTCTTCATTTTCAAGGGACCAATCCCAGCCTAAATGCCATTTGCCAATATAGGCCGTTGAATACCCCTGGCGTTTTAGCATTTCTGCAATAGTGGTGGTTTCTTGTTTTATTAGCGATTTAGAATAACCACTTAATACACTACTCTTTAACGAACTTCTCCAGTTGTATCTCCCTGTTAATATTCCATAGCGGGTTGGCGTGCAAACTGCAGATGACGTATGCGCATCTGTAAACATGATTCCATTTGAGGCCATTTCATCCATGTTTGGCGTTGGTATCTTTCCATCCTGATTAAAACATTTCACATCACCATATCCCAGGTCATCGGCCAGAATATAAACAATATTTGGTTGTTTAGTTTCATGTTTTTTTCTTTTTGCCGCGGCATTAAAGGTACATGCAACCATAAAAACAGTGACTAATAAAATTAAAAAAGTGCTTCTCATTTTATAAAATTTAAGATCAAAAAGTGAAAATAGAAAAGTAAATCCCAATTGATTGTTGACAGCGACTCGATTGCTATTGTATATCATTCATCTTAGTGATTAAAGACCATTTATGGTAAATATGGCGATACCTGAGTGTAAAATGTTATTAAATTACATTGTCAACATTGATGTAACAGTTTAAATATATTATCCGAGATCTGTCATTCGGAATTTAAAAAATTACTTAGTGTCTACAGGCATCAGCCGCATCGAAAAAGTCCCGATATAGAAAATCTTACCCTTCTGTGTTTAAATTATGTTCAGATTTTGTTAATCGAATTGGTATTTAGTTGAACTCTATTGACAACTTTGGGGTTATTATTTCGTTTCATTTTATTTATGGTTAATATTTTATGTTATATATTTATATCTTTTGTTTTTTCATAGCACTGTTCACGATTATTCGATTACAAGTGAAAGGATTCCTCATTACATTTGGAATGAAAATAACAGTTCTATTGATTGCTCTTCAGCATCGTTCTGTTTTTGTCTATGGCATGTCCACTTTATCAAACATCAGGTCCTTTCCATCCGTTGTAATCAATCCCTGTTGCATCCTGGCCTCTCGTGCAGTTTTTATCGGATCAAGAATTGTATAAAGCTCAGTCTCAAACTCCTTAAGTTTACCAGCATATGCGGGATCAAGTGCCAGGTCATTGAGTTCTTTTGGGTCAGCCTCCATATCGAACAAGCTGGGTCTGTTTCTTTCGTAGAATACATATTTGTATTTCTTATTGACTAACATATACCAGGCGCCTGGAAATCCAACGCCGTGCCATTCGGAGAATATGTTGCGATCAGCCGCAGCCTCATTTCCCTGCAACACAGGCAGCAGGCTTTTACCCGGCATATTCTGATCGTGATAATTAATTCCGGCCATATCCATTATCGTTGGATACATATCAACCAGCGCCACCGGCTTATCGATTTTTGCGCCACGTTTTACTCCCGGCCCGGCAATAACCAACGGCACACTTACAGATCCTTCCATGGGTGTATGTTTGTTTCCAATCATACCATGTTCGCCCAAATTGTCACCATGGTCGGAGGTAAAGATGATGTAGGTATTTTCATACATTCCATTTTTTTTAAGTTCGGCGATAAGCTCGCCCAGCATGTCGTCTACACATGTTATCATTCCGTAATAGGCCTTGAGAGCTTTCTTCAACTTTTCCTCGTTCGGAGGTACATCAAGCCCATCCCACTGTTGAAAGCTCTGCAAGGCAGGATGCATATCCGTGTTTGGAAACTTGGCATCATGGGGCAGTGGAATGTCTACATCCGCATACATGTCGTAGTATTTTTGCGGAAGTGTAAAAGGCCAGTGCGGCATAAGTAAGCCAACATGCAACATCCAAGGCTTATCATCATCCTTCCGTTCCTTTAAAAACCTCAGGGCCCAGTCCGTTGTCGGGCGGTCTCGTCCATATTGCCCATTCTTTCCAACCTCGTACTTTGGGGTTTTATAATCTTCCAGCCTGAACGTCTTAACCGTAAGATGACCTTTGGCCTGTCGGGGGCGGTCAGGTAGAAAGCGCACATCCGCCCCGTTCACCACTCTTACAGGTCGTTTCGCCGAATGCCACTCCTCGGTAAAGCCCAGTTTTCCATACAATCCCGGCGAGTCCATTTTACCAAAATGTGCCGTATAATATCCGCTGTTGGTAACCCTGCTGGCCCAGGTAACCTCTTCCTCCGGCCACGCCTTAGCGTTATACCAGTTTTTAATCTGAAAAACGTGTTTACCATACATATACGCAGCACGACTGGGGCCACAGACAGGGGATGAGACATAGGTCCGGGTGAAGTGCATTCCGTCAGCCGCCAAGGCATCTAGGTTTGGAGTTTTCACGACTGGATTCCCCCGAAATCCGGAAATTGCCGGGTGTTGCTGATCGGTGCAGATGAACAGTATATTAGGTTTATCTTGTGCCCTTAATTTTAAGGTGTTACAGAAACATAATACCATGATACTGATAACTAATTTAAACACTATCGTTGTAGTAAACTTCATTTTCTTATTCATTCGCATTATTTATTACCTAGTGATTTTCCCCATAGTCCAATTTCTATCTTACGCTCTTTCTGAAAACAGATATTTACAAAGCAAACTCCTTGATTTTCAGAAAGAGTAAACCTTGAACTTTTCAATTCAAACACTTATAAAAAAGTAGTTTTCTTGCTGACACTTCTTAACCTTTAACTCCTAAAAACATTTTTCATAAAATGTTGAGGTCTACTTTCATTGACGGTTCCATGGTAAGTTTTATTTTGTACTTTTAATCAATTCAAAGCCTTGCACAAAAGGCAACTCACCTTTTTTCCTGTCAGGTCTTCCAATTTGAACACCCCATTTGGGCACCTCCCCCTTACCACTTTGAGTAAATGCTTCCGAACGATACGCCCCTCCGGCATGGGGAGAATTTACCAAATCGTAGATTTTGGTAAAATGAATACCATCTTCAGCATATTGAATCGTATTCGTGATTTCCTCAGGTCCGGTTGTTCCAATCATGGCTGCCACACCTTTACCTTGCGCCCATACCAGTACTTCATGGTTGCCGGGAATCACCGGATTTGCCTCGTGCTTCACATAAGGGCCTTGCGGACGCTCTGCAATGGCCACCCCCATTTTTGTTTCGCGTGCAGTTTTTCCCAACTGACGCCCTTTGTAATAGAACCAGTATTTTCCATCTTTAACGATCAAACAGGCATCATCCACCAGGTGGCTGTCAAAATCTTCCGGATTATCGCTATTCTTTAGCACCGGGTTATTGGGCAATCGCTCCCAAGGACCATCGGGCGAATCGGAAACGGCCATACCAATCTTCGAGTCAGGCTTCATCTTCGGGTTCTTTGAAATCCCGGTGAAAAAGAGCCAGTATTTACTTTCAGCAACCAGAATATTAGGCGTAAAAACACTGGCCTCATCCCACGCACCGGCCTCTGGATTCTTGTCGATTGCCATACCTTTTTCCGTCCAGTTCACACCATCAGACGATGTTGCATACCAAACCGTGGCATCATAGCCGCTGGACTTGGGGCCTTTTGAATACCAAACATAATATCGGTCGCTTACCTTGATAATATCGCTGGGATCCCGACGCATAACACCTTTCTCCAAACCAATTCCTTTCAAGTTAAATTTGGTAGCCGTAAGCGTTTTTATCTCATCCTGGCCGAAAACCGACATAGTTAACAGCATGAAAGAAAAAAATAACTTGTTCTTTAAAACCTTCATTCGATTGTGCTTATAGTAATTCTTGCTTAGTTGATGGTTCGCTGAAAGATGGCCTTCCGCGGCAACTTCGTTATTCGTATTTATTTTTCTTCTACAGACAATGTAAAGCCTTGCACAAAAGGCAACTCACCTTTTTTCCTGTTAGGTCTTCCTATTTTAACACCCCACTCGGGCATTTTACCTTTACCACTTTCCGTAAACGCTTCGGGACGATAAGCGCCAGCTGCAACTGGACTATTTACCACATCATGTGTTTTGGTAAAATGAATTCCATCTTTGGCATACTGTATGGTGTTTGTTATATCGTCAGGGCCAGTGGTCCCAATCATGGCTGCCACACCTTTGCCTTCGGTCCAAACAAAAACTTCGTGGTTGCCCTTAATAACCGGATTTTCCTCGTGTTTTACATAAGGACCTTGCGGATGCTCTGCAATGGCTACTCCCATCTTGGTTTGACCGGGACCTTTTCCCATCTGACGTCCTTTGTAGTAGAACCAGTATTTTCCTTCCCGAACAATCAGACAAGCATCATCCACCAGGTGACTATCAAAGTCCTCCGGGTTATCGCTGTTGGTAAGAGCCGGGTTCGAAGGCAGGCGCTCCCAAGGGCCATCGGGCGAATCGGATACGGCAATACCAATTTTTGAATCCGGATTGTAAGGCTGTTTGAATTTACGTGAAACACCGGTATAAAACAACCAGTATCTTCCTTCGGCCACAAGAATATTGGGCGTGAACACACTTTCACCTTCCCAGGTTCCGGGCTTACCTTTAGCCAACGCCATTCCTTTTTCTGTCCAGTTTTTACCGTCGGTAGAAGTGGCATACCACACGGTGGCATCGTAACCGGGAGATATTTTTCCTTTGGAATACCACACGTAATACAATTCACCAACTTTGATGATATCGCTGGGATCTCTTCGCATTACACCTTTTTCTAATCCAATGCCTTTTAAGTCAAAATTGTTAGCGGTAACCGTTTTCTTCTCTTCCTGCCCTACTACAGTTATAGATAACAGTAAAAAACCAATTATAAAATGTCTTTTTAAAATCTTCATTTGATTATCGTTTTATGTTATTTCTATTTATAATCTTCGTTTATTTCTGGCATTTCAGCATCCACCTTTTTTTGCCATTTTTCCAACTTGCTTAACAGCTCATCTCTTTTTTCCGGATACTGGTTGGCCAGGTTGTACGCTTCACTTAGATCATCCTTCAAATTATACAAGTACAATTCATCTGATTCAAATTCCTCAATCAACTTCCAATCTCCCTCGCGAATAGCGGCTCCCATAGAAAGCCCTTCTTTCCGGTGATGGGGAAAATGCCAGTAAATAGCCCTTTCCTGAATAGCTCCTGTCCCGTACATTACAGGAAGCAAGCTTTTGCCTTCCAGCTGTACATGATCAGATGGCGTGCCCCCGGCCAACGCCAAAAAGGTTGGAAAAAAATCAACCGTAGTAACGGGTACAGCACATTTGCTTCCGGGCTTTATTTTCCCAGGCCAGCTAACAATTAGGGGCACCCGAATTCCTCCCTCATTTAAGGTTCCTTTTTTGCCTTTTAAAGGTGGGTTTCCCCATAAGCCGCCATTATCCGAATAAAAAAACACGACGGTATTGTCCAATAAATCCATTTCTTTCAGTTTGTCCATAACCTTTCCCACGTTTTCATCCAGCTTCTCAATCATGGCAAAATAGGGATTACCATCATATTTTTCAATAGTTTCGGCCGGGGCGCTTAAAGGGGTATGAACAGTATACGTAGCCAGGCTTAGAAAAAAAGGCTTTTCTTTATTATGCGCAATGAATTGTACAGCTTCATCCCCCAGTCTGTCGGTTAAATATTCTCCTTCCCTTCGGTCTTTGATGGTGCCGTTTTTATAGGGATCGAAATAACTTTTGGGCTGTCCGTAGGCACAACCTCCGATATTCACATCGAATCCTTGTTTGTCGGGGTGATAGGCAGCATTCACAATTCCATCTTTTGTGTATACGGAACCTTCGCCACCTAAATGCCATTTGCCAATATAAGCGGTTGTAAAACCTTTCTGTTTCAATAGTTCTGCAAAAGTAACTTCTTCATCCGGTAAATGGTCCAGAAAATAAGCTTCCTTCAGTTTTTGTCCCTTGCTGAGTTTTGCCAAATATTTTTCCATGCCCATTCCAGGTATGTGGCAAGTCAGTTTTAGGGTAGCGGGATATTTTCCGGTCATCAGGCTTGCCCGGGTTGGCGAACATACCGGCGCAACGGCATAAGCATCTGTAAAAACCATTCCACCATAGGCCAACTGATCGATATTGGGCGTTTGAATTTCCGGTTTATGATTCATATAACCGACGTCGGAATAACCCAAGTCATCCACTACGATAAAAACGATATTGGGAAGTGTATTACACGACTTTTTTTGACAAGCAAAAAGAAATAACAGAAAGAAAATAACAGGTATAAAAAACCTCCTTTGCATTGTTCAAATTCACATTAAGTTAATATCAATACAATAATACATTTCACACCCTACAAACTTTACCTGTATTATAACAAAAGCTGCAAATATTATAACAACCCTCACTTACATATCAACCAACTGCCTGACTGAATTAATATTAAAGCTGTTTGTTTTTGATTTTAATGTTGCCAGAATAAACCTATTGATTCCAGAATAAATTAAAATCGTGAATAATAAACTCTATTATTTAAATGATTTGTCACAAGCACCGTTTCGATAAAACGTTTTCTTTGATAGAGTCAGACAATTATGAATCATCATAATGAAACTGAACAAACATTTATATTCATTTTTTTATAAACTTAAAATCTACTATTATGAAAAGAATTTTATCTCTAATTAGTTTTTTAATTGCATTTACTTTAAGCATTCATGCACAAACCTTAAACTACTATGTAGAAACAACAGGAAGTGATACCAATGATGGTTTAACAGTTGGGAATGCTCTGGCTACTGTTAGTGCTGCCATTACCGAAATTCACGCCGATTTTGCAGGAGGAACAAATAATGATTACACCATAAACCTTGGAGAAGGTATATTTGGTGCTGCCGATATAATAATTGATAACAACAGTTCTGCATTTACATTGAACCTTGTTGGTGCAGGCGCTGACAAAACTACGCTTACTGCTCAATCATCAGACGTAGTTACCGTTCCAAACATGTACCTTTTTAAGCAGTTTAATGATGACAACTCCAATGTAAACATTAATCTGAACAAACTAAGAGTTTCTAATTACGGATTTTTAACCAACAATTACGGCGCTATATTCTACAATGCTGCCAATGCCCTGGATGTAAATTTTTCAATTGACCAATGTATTGTAGAAAATATTACAAGTAATTTGGGTGGAATCTACTATACAAATCAAGCTACTACCTCTTTTACATTAACAAACACGTATTTGACCGACGTACTTACTCTTAATCATAACAACAGATTTCACTCTACAATTTATGTAGGAGCAGGTAAAGCAGAAATCAATAACTGCGTGTTTAACAACTTTACACAAGACCACAACAGTTCGACACAACAAATTAAAACCAAATGGGGAACTATCCTGTCTGGTGTTCAAGGTAAAACAACAACCGATGCCACCGAGCTTATTTTTGTAAACAATACAATTGTTAATGATAAAGCCATAAATATGGAAAAAACATGGTACGATAAATCTTCGGTATGGTTTACCAATGCCACTGAGAATGGAACAAGTCCAAAACTTACGATTGCCAACAACCTTTTCATCACCGACATGAAAGAATTCACCGGTACGGTAGGAACTGCCGAGGGTAGTTCTGAAGCAACAAAGTATTATCGTGCATTATCCATCACTCAGTCAGTAGCGGATGGCACTGCTGCTATCAATTGGTTAGCATCAAGCAATAATGTTATGATGGCTCAGCTTGGTTTTCCCGAAACAGGTAATATGATTGATGAAATGTTAACATACACTTCTACAGAAATCGATTTTGAAATGGATGGTGACCTTCCTAAAGTTTTATCTGCGGAAAATGGTGTTAGCTATGTTAAAGCTAGTGGAACAGCCATTGTTGAAGCTGGTTTAGCTTCAGTAGCACCGACTAGTGATATTACAGGTAAAACACGCGGCAGCAGCCCTTGGATTGGAGCTTATGATGCTGGTTTAAGTTCAGGTTTCTCTTCGGCGATGGCTACTGAGATTAAACTATACCCAAACCCAGCCAAAGATGTAGTTTATGTAAAAGAAGAAATAGCAAAATTGGTTATTTATGACCTTACCGGCCAGTTGGTCGCCTCTTATCCTGCAGAAAACATGAAAGTGAATGTAAGCGAATTATCAACAGGCATGTACATTGTAAATGGTATTAATACGAATGGTGTACGAATTCACACCAGCCAGTTGATAAAAGAGTAATAGGATTTTGTTTATATAACACAAAGGCCAATTCACATATGTGTTTTGGCCTTTACTGTATTATGTAAGTTCAATTAAAACTATTGAATGCAGATTTTCACATCATTGACTATAAATTTCTAAAACAAACTTGATATAGAACATCTGATTATCAACATAAGATTATTGCGTATTATTGTAGCAACGTTACCCCTCCCTAAACCACACACATCGCAAATTTTAAACACCTTCACACAACCATTTTTGACATTTGTTTATATTCCTGTCTCTATAGGAAAATATTTCTAATTTTATGACTTCAATAAATAATGGATCAAAACTCATTTTAAATGACCTATAAATTCTCCTTTGTCCTTGTATTAATATCTGTTCTGTCAATCCAGATTAAACTCCACAGTCAGGGCGTTTTTTTTGAGCACATTAAACACGAAGGAATTCACCAGGATGGAATATTTGATATTGTACAAGATGAAAATGGATTTTTGTGGTTGGCAACTCACAAAGGACTCGTTCGATATGATGGCATCAATACGATAGCTAATGAACACTTTTACGATGGACAACATATCAAGCCATGTGATAAGGTTTTTGAATTGGTGGTAGATAGAAACAATGATATTTTAGCAATTACCACAGTTGGCTTATGCAAATATGACCAACGGGCAAAGCGATTTCAAAGAATTCCTCATCCAGCTATTGATAATCGTTCCAAACTTTGTCAAACAAGAACTAATGATGTACTTATCACTTCATCCTCAGGCGTTGTATGTCTTTCCGAAAACAATAAAATTAAAGATGTTGTTATAGCTAATCATGATTTTTTTCCTTACGGGGAGAGAATAAGAACAATTTTTCATGTAGAAGATTCATTGTTTTTTGTTGCTGCGGAAAAGGGAGGCATAGGAATAGCACGATATGACCAAAGACGAAATATATTTAATATCATCACGTATTCTGATAGATCTTCTGTATGCAATACGGTTACCAGAGAATCAGATTCGGTGTTTTGGATGGGATTTCAAAGCAAAGTAAGTCGTGTAAAGCTAAAGAAAAAAGATGAATTAAATTCATTAGACCACTTGATAACCCAGGAAGAGTTTTCTCAGGAAATTAATAGCGTGACAGATATAGTTGTATCTTCTAACAACAATATTTATATATCAACTGTCGGAAATGGTTTGTATGAAATTAATCGTGCCACAAAGGAAGTTAAGAGATACTTACAAAATGAGAAAAACAACAGTTTAAAATGGAATACCTTATTATGTATGTTTGAAGATAATACTAAGGTTATATGGATTGGAAAGGGTCAGGGAGGCATCACAAAAATCGACACTAAGCGAAAACCCTTTTACAATTTAGTGCATCACTCTTTGGATAAAAAATCACTGTCCCATAATTATATCAATCCGGTTTTAGTTGATTCAAAAGGCCATCTATGGGCAGGAACATTGCAGGGTGAACTAAACCGATCTGTCAATACATTTGCTGAAACCCACATATCTGAATTTGAATTTGAACTAATTTATGATAAGGATATTATGAGATATGCTCTGTTCGAATTGAATAATCATGTAGTTATTGGAGCCGGCCCAACAATACTCTTTTTTAATCTGAACACTGAACAATTTTCGAGTTTGCCCCTAAATAGTAAATTGCAAAAAATCATTGGGAATAATCCAATTTTTAATTTTGAAGTTGATCATAAAAACAGGTTGTGGATTGGTGGTGCTCAAGGTTTGTTGTGCGTTGACTATGATAATGATTTTCAAAACCTTTTGTCGGGAAATTGTACCCAATTACCTGTTATGGCCAATACTGGAGTAGCATTAAGCGATAGAGTTAATCAAATTCTTTGCACCGAAAGTTATGGAATTTTTATAGCCATGAATAATGGGCTATTCTCTACTGTTGAAGATAGTGACACCATATACCTTAATCATTATTTCTACGAACCTGACAATGAAATATCTTTAAGTCATTCGAGAGTTACCTCGGTATGCGAGGGTGATAATGGCCAAATATGGATTGGAACTTATAATGGAGGATTGAATAGAATTATTTCTAAAGATGACGTTATAGTAGGTTTTCATCATATCAACAACCCAATAAACCTTCCTGTCAGTTCCATCTTTGATATTCAAACCGATGGAAAAAATAATTTATGGATTGCCTCCAATAACGGAATCATTAAATACAACACACAAAACAATACACACATCCAATACGCCTATCCTCTGCCTGAGGGAATTCATAAATTCAATGTAAAAGCCGGGGCAAAAACAAAAGATGGGCAATTGTTATTTGGAGGAAACAATGGCATCGTAACATTCCACCCCGAAAAAGTATCGATAAATGATATTCCTGCCAAAATAGCATTAACTGAATTACAGATTTTGGGTAAACGAGTAAAGGTTGGAGAAGAAATATTTGGAAGAGTGATATTACCAGAATCATTGGAAACATTAGAGCAGATCACCATACCTCACGAATGTAACAACTTTACCATTGAGTTCTCGGCATTGCATTATTCATCTCCCGAAAACAACTCTTTTAAATATAAACTGAAAGGTGTAGATAAAAATTGGCTGCATACATCTGCATTGAAAAATTCAGTAAACTACCCTCGATTACCTCATGGTGACTATACCTTTCAAATAAAAGCACTTAACTCCGACAAGGTTGAAAGCAAAAAAATCAGAGAGTTACACATTCGTGTTTTACCACCTTGGTATTCAACACGGATTGCCAAACTGTTCTTTAGTTTAGCCTTTTGCGGTATATTTTTTACAGTGTATAAAAATCTTTATCGCCTCTCTCAATTAAAGCAGTCTCTGAAATTAGAGGCATTGGCCAAACAGCAGGATAAAGAGTTGTTTGATATGAAGCAACGCTTTTTCACAAATATATCCCACGAGTTAAAAACACCGCTGTCTTTAATTATCGGTCCGGTAGAGGGAATGATAGCGGATGTGAAAGGTAAAGACAAGGAAACTAAAAATTTGTCCTTAGTTTTAAGGAATGCCCGCCGATTACAACGCCTGATAACCCAAATACTGGACTTCAGGAGGTTGGAGCAGAATAAAATGAAAGCTAACCTGCATAAAGCCGATATAAATGAATTAATTCATGACGTTTTATTGGCCTGCGAATATGGATTTCAGGAGGCAAACTTACAGGTTGAGTTTATAAAGAAAGTCGAGAAAATTGAAATATGGATAGATTACGATAAGATAGAAAAGGTACTTTACAATCTTATTTCAAATGTTTGTAAATATTCAAAAAAAGGTGGCAATGTAGTGGTTAAAACAACTATAGACAAGATAAAGAATGAGCTTGTTCTTAGCATTCTAAATGAAGGAGAAGGTGTACCTCCATCAAAGAAACAACAAATTTTTGACCGATTTTATCAATTGGATAATCAATCGTCCGGGGCAGGTATTGGACTTTCTATGAGCAGGGAATTTATTGAATTGCACAATGGTAACATTAATGAGGTTGGTAAGTATGGAGAAAACTCAGAGTTTGTCATTACCTTACCGCTCCGTAATCCGCAAATAGCAAAGGATAGTGATAAAACGATAAAACCTGCAAAAGAACTTTACAGTCCAATAAATAGCGAGTTAGTACAATCCGATGATAAACAGCAAACCATTCTTGTGGTAGAAGATAATACCGACATGCTTGAATTTATTAGTGATATTTGCCAAAAACAATTCCATGTGGTTAAAGCCATTAACGGTGTAGAAGGTTTAGAATCAGCCAGAAAACATATACCGGATATTATTATCAGTGATGTGATGATGCCGGAAATGAACGGGAATGAGCTGTGCAAATTACTTAAAGATGATGCTAAGACCTGTCATATACCTTTGATAATGCTTACTGCCAAAGACACCCTGGACGAAAGAATAGAAGGAATAGCAACAGGTGCAGATGCATATATTACAAAACCATTCCGCGCAGATCATTTATTGGCGCAGATCAATAACCTGCTCGATTCACGAAAGAAACTACAGCAAACATATAAGGAAAAATACGCCTACGTATCCGATAATATTAAAACCACGTCATATGATGATAAACTGTTAAAGAAATTTGTTGCGTTTGTTGATGCAAATATCTCTAATTCAGAACTAAAAGTTGAGGATGTAGCACAAGAATTAGCCTACAGTTATATGCAATTTAACCGTAAAATAAAGGCACTGACGGGAGAGTCGGTGGGCCAATTTATTACACAATACAGATTAAAGAAGGCTAAATTGATGTTTGAGAAAAACCCAACAGTAAGGGTGTCCGATGTAATAGCAGAAACTGGTTTCAATACCCATTCTTATTTTTCTAAATTGTTTAAAGCGCAGTTTGGTCTGACTCCGAAAGAATTTAGGGAACAGCTTTTATCTTAAACCCGGATTGTGTATTGGGGGTTCGTCATGCGCATGGCAAGTACTATAAAACAAGGCATTACCCAAACGAGGCATCACTTGTCCCGATTACTTTCGGGAGCATCGTTCTGGTGAGTTGAAGTGAAGCAGCAGAGTAGCCAGGTCATTTTGCCTGGTAGCGACCCCATAAATGGCGGTAGCCAGGTCATTTTGCCTGGTAGCGACCCCATAAATGCCGGTAGCAAGGTCATTTTGGCCGGTAGCGATCCCATAAATGCCGGTAGCAAGGTCATTTTGCCTGGTAGCGACCCCATAAATGCCGGTAGCAAGGTCATTTTGGCCGGTAGCGACCCCATAAATGCCGGTAGCAAGGCCGTATTGCCTGGTAGCGACTCTATAGTTTTATTTCTTTTTCTGCGAGGATCTCGTCCAGTAATTCATCAGGAACGTTAAAATCACCTTCACCAACGCCAAGTTTAATATGTGACCTGTTAGCGCCATGAAAATCGGTCCCCCCTGACTTTATAAAATCAAAATCTTCAATATACTCGGCACAGCGGAGCTTTTCCTCCTCAGAAAAAGAGGGATAATAACACTCCATACCATCCAAGCCCAATTCCTTTAGCTTTTTCAGCAACATACGGGTATTTTCTTCTGAATAACCTTTAAATCCAATCTTTAAGTGATAATGAGCCAGAAATGCTTTTCCTCCGGCAGCATGAATAGCGCTAAATGCGGCTTCCGGTTGTATGAGTTCCCCGTTTATGTAATCTATCTTATCCAGATAATTTATCCAGGAATTTCTCACACTCTTCGCAAGTCCTTTAGCCACCAGACATTTAGCAATAGCCTGCCTGTCCATGTACCCTCCGGTGACAAATGGCTCTACATCTTCCGGACCAATTGCAACGCCCATAGAACGGAGTTTTTTAAAAACCTGCAAAAGCCTGTCTGATCTATTCTGCCGGTAATTTGTATATATCCGTTTAAACCCTTCACTTTGTGGATCAATTCCCAGTCCGAGTATATGAATCAGGCGATTTTTACCAAATGTCGCACTAAATTCAATCCCGTTAATAAAAGTAACACCCAGTCTGTCTGCTTCATGTTGCGCTTCATCGAGACCGTCAATACTATCATGATCTGTTATGGCAACAGCCAGGAGCCCTGTTTCTTTTGCCTGGTAAATCAACTCCTTGGGAGTAACGGTTCCATCAGAAACTGTTGTATGCGTATGTAAATCTATCATGATATCCCCTTAATGCTTCTTACTTTATTAAAAATAGCCGGCACAAAAATACACTTCTAATGGTTGATTTAAAACTTTTGTTAACTCTCAGCAGGCCAACGTGCATAATTATTGAGGCTGTATGGGTTTTAGTGGGCATAATAAAGCACCACGAAGCGCTCAGAGGGTGTTCTCCCGCCAAGCCATACTTTTTAATAAAGCTGCCTCAAAAGTATTTGGGTTCATAGTATAATTTACGAATGGTAGGTAGGATACTAATCACCCCCATCCCACCACCTTTGTACATAGTTCTCACAATTTGCAAGTTACGTATTTTATTGACTTTTGATACGGTCTTTTTTATTGACCGATACCGTCGTTTTTGGGGGACCATGGTCGACATGTCATTCTCCACATACACATAGGACACCATATCGAGCGAGCCGAAAAAACCAAACCAATGTTCGAGACCATACGTTGTAGGGTCATTTTTACGGCTACATTAAGATTTACCTTTGGTCTTACATCTAAATTATCAATATTTTTGGCTCCTGCATTATCAAGGGCCCAATCCCAGCCTAAATGCCATTTACCAATGTATCCCGTGGCCATTGGCAGCCATATTTACCGGTTTGGGATAGAGATTTTCCTTCCGGATTAAAACATTTTACATCGCCGTAACCCAAATCATCGGCTAAAATATAGATGATATTTGGAGATTGGCTTTTACCTGCATCTTTCCCCCTGGCTTCAACTTTTTAGAGCTGAGCTGCTATTGCTATTAGTGTTAATATCAATAAAAAGTATGAATTTCATATCTTAAACTATGGTGGTTATATAAGCATGTTTGATTTTATTCATTCTAAGCATTCATTAATACTATCAAGTTCTTGTTTTTGAAAAACAGAGAAATCATAAGTCACAACCCCATGGTCATTTTTATGGCAGTTTCAATTCTAACATCCAGCAAGTCTTCAATTTCTATCTTTCGGGGCTTTTTAAACGTATTTACTGTATTCTATTACATCATTCCCAAATGAAATGAAAATTCTTTCTTTTGTTAACTCTTTTCCAAACAAGCTTTGAATAATATGTAAAACTCCACCAATAGCAAGAATATACCAAAATGGGTTTAATTTGAAACCTGATTTGTACCATCCGAATAACCCGATAAGTATTAGAATTATTCCGTAAATGAACATTGCTCTTATTCGGGAAGGGCTTAATCTTGGACTTACACTATATTTTATCAGCGTTTTTATATTCATTCTTATTTAGCGGCTAATTACTTTCTGCAATCCACTTTTTCGCATCATGCCTGTGGGGTTCATCGTCAAAGAACCGTGCTCCCTCACCTATTTTATTGTAATCCCCAATGTCGTTCCGGGCATTTTCTACCAGCTGTAGCAGCGCTTTAACTTCCCCGGGATGTGCTTTTGCCACATCAGTGGTTTCACCAATATCGTTTTCAAGGTCATACAACTGATGCTCCGGGATTTCCAGTACATCATGCAACTTCCATTTTGATGCATGCCCCAGGGCACCACACCATTCAGGCGCCTGTGGGCGCTTTAATACCAATTTCCATTTCCCCTTTCGCACGGCCTGTAGGTGAGTAAGGAAATAGTAGTAATAAATGCGTTCCTGATCGAAACTTACTTTTTCTCCCGTCATCAATGACAGTATATTCTCTCCGTCAAGAATCCGGTCATTGGGCAGGTCAACACCCGCCAGTTTACAAAAGGTAGGCATGATATCCATGCTGGTAGTAATTTCATCACAGGTCTTCCCCTTAGGAATCAAGCCCGGAGCCCACAACACGCAAGGCACCCGTACTCCGCCTTCCCAAGTGGTTACCTTGCCTCCACGCAAGGGAGCTGCACTACCTGCATTCTCTCCTCGAACCAGCCAGGGACCATTGTCGCTCGTAAAAATAACAACCGTATTCTTGTCTAAACCATATTCTTTTACAGCTTTAAGAATCTCCCCGGTACTCCAATCCAGTTCACCTATTACATCGCCATACAATCCACGTTCCGATTTTCCCTTGAATGCCTCGGATGCCCCAAGTTTGGTATGCGGCATGGTGTGGGCAAGGTAGAGAAAGAAAGGATTCTCCTTGTTCTGTTCAATAAAATTTATTGCTTCGGCATGGTATTTTTGTACCAGAAGATCCATCCCAGCCTTTTTTTCAACGACTTCGCGATTACGCCAGAGATCGATGTGTCCACCATCATTTCCGCTTCCTGTTCCAAACCAATAATCAAAGCCGAAGTTGTCGGGATAGATATCATCCCTGGCAAACCCGGCTTTATGTCCATTCATATCCCACTTCCCAATACAGGCCGTTGAATATCCGGCTTGTTTTAACAATGAAGACAGCATAATTTCTTTGGGGTGAACCATGGGGTGATTACGCTTAATATTCCCAACTTCGGCTACACGCATCGGATAACAGCCGGTGTTGAGAGCTGTACGGGAAGGGCCACAAATGGGCTGCACATAGAAATTAGTAAAGCGCATACCTTCTTTTGCCATTTTGTCGATTTGCGGAGTTTTTATATTGGGTGAACCATAACAGCCCAGATCCTGATAGCCCTGATCATCAGTGAAAATGATGATGAAATTTGGTTTTCGCTCATTTTTCTGCTGAGTACAAGAGAAAAACAAAAAAATACAACTGAATATAACAATTGGTTTAAACATCTTGTCTATAGTTAGTTTCACTCTTTATTTAATTGTAATGCAAGTGCTTTAGGATTATCGACATGTCCTGCCGGACGCGCATTTTTTGTCACTTCGGCATCAAACTCCTGCATGGCTTTTTTCAATTGCGCAACAATATCGGGATACTGGTCTTTCAGATTGATTTGCTCGCCCATATCCGTCTTTAGATTGTAAAGCGCTTCTTCCCCTTTAATAATACGGAGTTTCCAGTCTTTCCAGCGTACCGCTTCCAAAGTTCCCCAATGCGAATAAAAGAAATATTCGTGCGGACTATCTGCTCCATCCAGTAACACAGGCAGAATATCTTTGCCATCAATAATGCGGTCGTTGGGAATTTCAGCGCCAATTAATTTTGCAAAGGTTGGCAACAAATCCATTGTGGTGAGTAGCTTATCAATTTGGCTGCCCCCTTTAATTTTTCCGGGCCAGCGAATTACTGTTGGCATACGCATACCACCTTCCAGAGTCTGGGTTTTACGTCCCGACAATGGCTTTGCAGAGCCCCTTTTTCCTGCTGGTCCGTTATCGCTGGTAAATAATACGATTGTATTCTCATCAATGCCTTGCTCTTTTAGGGCCGCAAGAATTTCTCCCACCGACCAGTCGATTTCATAAATTGCAGTTGAATATAATTCCGGCGATGCTTGTACACCATTCGCTAATACCTGGGCATATTCTTCTTTAATTTCGGGCGAGGCTGCCAAGGGGCCATGCGGAATGGGGTGAGGAACATAAAGAAAGAAGTTTTCATTTTTATGGTCTTTTATGAATTTCACAGCTCGTTCCGTAATCCTTCGGGTTAAATAATCATCGTCCGGGTCAAGTTCAATTACTTCTTCCATTTCCAAAAGCGGAAGCGGCGGAAAGTTAAAATATTTTTGTCGCGCATGACGGGGTGATATGTCGTGGCTGTATGGCAAACCAAAGTACTCTTCAAAACCCTGGCGGGTTGGTAAAAACTCCGGCTGATCACCCAGATGCCATTTACCAAACATCCCGGTACAATAACCCACCGATTGCGCAATTTCGGCAATGGTAATTTCATCGGGATTCAGGCCATTACCATCGGCTGCCAGGCAAACCGGGAATCGCTTTCCGGGAGGGACATTAGGTAGCTCCACCGCCAAACCCGAGGGTGGTTCCATACTTACCCGTCGTGGGTAACAGCCGGTCATGAGTGCTGCACGCGAAGGCGTACAAACCGGAGCAGCCACATAAAAACTGGTGAGCATGGCACCTTCCTCCGCCATTTTATCGATGTTAGGGGTATAAACGTGCGCTCCTCCAAAACAGCTCAAATCACCATAGCCTTGATCGTCGGTAAAGATGATCACAAGGTTAGGAGACTTTTCTCCCGGCTCTTTTTTTTCAGTTTTTGGCGTGCAGTTTGTTCCTGCAAAAAGCAGCAAAACCAAAACGCTCTTAAATATCTGATTGGTTTTCATCATAAAATTTATTTAACCGAATATTTTTCTCTTAATTCAGTTAATCTCGCATCCATCTTGGCAACAATTTCAGGATGGTCATTCACTATATTTTGGGTTTGATTGGGATCAGTTTCCAGATTATACAATTGTGCAGAAGGCGCCTCTTCTTTCAACTTTCCATTTTCCATATCGCTATTCTTACCACCCACGAACTCTACTCCTGCAGGTCCTCCCCAGGCATGATGTTCAGGCTTGGAACCATTAAATCCACCACTGCCTTGCGCTGGGATGTACATCCATTTCCCTTGTCGAAGGGATAAATTTGTAGCTTTTCTTGGAGCCAAAAGGAGTTCTTCACGTACAGTTCCCTCTTCTCCCAGAAATGCAGGTAAAACATTCACACTATTTTTGTCGGCCAGCGACAGGCTTTCTTCCTGACCGGTAAGAGCCGCAAAGGTAGCCAGCATATCCAGCGATGAAATTAGCTGATCGGAAACCGTATTTTCAGGAACTTTGCCAGGCCATTTTACAATAAAAGGAACCCGGTGTCCGCCTTCCCATACACCAAACTTAAAGCCAAGTAAATCTCCGTTTATTTTGTGTCCTTTGTCTACAGCTATCCGGCCACCCAGGTTGAGCATCCCACCATTGTCACTGGTAAAAACAATCATGGTATTTTCGGTCAATCCATTTTCTTCGAGCGATTTTACCAACTCTCCTACCATCCAGTCCAATTCGTGAATATAGTCGCCATAAAGACCGGCCTGACTAGTCCCTTTGAAACGAGGTGCAGGCGTAAAAGGATGATGGATATTGGTTGTTGCAAAATAAAGGAAGAATGGATTCTCTTTGTTTTTGGTAATCCAATCTGTTGCTTTTTCAGTTAAGTAAGTCCCTGTTTTTTCATCGTCGTAGATTTTATGCGCCTCTAATGCCCCTGCAAATAAATTGTCACTCTTTTTGGAAGCTTCTTTGGGGAAAGTAGGTGTTGGCGAAGGTTTTAAATCGCCTTTATAATTTCTGCCTAAATAAACCAATGGATCGTTCGCATCGTATCCAACTACGGTTTTATTTTCAACATAAACAAACGGGCTGCCACTGTTTACAAAGGGAACACCCCAATAGTAGTCGAATCCCACTTCGTTGGGGCCAGCTCCGAGTGGTACTTGCCAGTCGTTCTCTTCTGTGCCAAATCCTAAATGCCATTTTCCCAAACAAGCGGTTTGGTAGCCTTTATTCTGAAATACCTTACCTACTGTAAGTGTGGTCGTATCAATAAGAAGTTTATTTAAGGTAGCTAAAGGTCCCCAGCTGTCAATTCTTATAGGGTATTCACCTGTTAGCAGCGCATAGCGCGAAGGCGTACAAACCGCTGAAGCGGTGTGCGCATCAGTAAATCGGCGACCTTCCTCTGCAAGCTTATCAATATTGGGTGTCTGTACTTTTGTGGCACCCTGGCAACTCAAATCACCATAGCCAAGGTCATCAGCATAAATGAGGATAACATTGGGGAGGATTTGTTTTTCTTCTTGTGTTTGTTTCTGCGCACAGGAACAGATTAAACCTGTAAGAAGCAAAAAGCATAAATTAATTTTCATCATGTTTTTCATTTTATTAAAATGATTTGTTTCTAAGGTATAAGATGGAACTCGCCTGATTTTAATAAATCGCCAATGTGTGAAGACTCTCTCATGCTCGCTTTATTCATTTAAAGTTTAGTTACATTCAAAACTACAAATAGCAGAAACTAATGTAAAAGGTGAATGTTGCAAACCTGTGGGCAGATGTTGCAATTTAAACCATATCAGCCTTTTTATGTCCTAAATACCAATTAAACTTTGATTTACATTAAATTGTGTTGGTAGTAATTCCAGACCCTTTCGATAGTATAAATAGAGCAATGGAATCAGGCATCAAACAAATACAAGGGTAATTGAATTTAAATCCAGACGGTTTACACGTCGATAGAAAATTTATAATGAATAATATATACGACTCCAGCCGGAGTCCAACGGTCTTACATTACATTGTTTCCAAATTCAGAAACACAAGGTATCGACGTTATTCGTATAGCAACTATTTCTATATAGTATAATAAAGGCAGCCCATATGAGCTGCCTTAATTTGTAAATCACTTTAAATTATTGGACAACATTAATCGTCCAGTCATGCGTAGTACCATCGGCCGAATGCACCCGGTAAGTAAAAGAGCCGGCAGATAAGTCATTAATAATCCCCGCTACAGGAGCCCCATTTAAAGGTTCCACTTTCGTTCCGTAATGGTAGATTAAAAAACCTATACCGGTAAAGGTTTCCCCTGCATTTAAAGTTACCGTAGCAGTAAAGGCATCTTCATCGATTACGGCCGTGCCCGATGATACTGTAACCTTTCGCGTACCTGTTACAGTTGTCTCGTCCACATAATATTCTTCCAGTTTAACCCCGTCTTTTGTTTCGAGTTTGAACAATTGAACGTTGTTAATAAAAGCATTGTCGCCCCATTGTGCCATATCCATTTCAATGCGCGGATCGCAAGAAAAAAGCGATGCCATGAACAAGAATATGAATCCAAATTTTATAATATTTTTCATTGCATTAAATTTTAAGTTTATCATACACTATTAAAACCATCCCGGGTTTTGCTCCAAAGTTACGCCACCTTTTTCCTCATAGAAATCGATTTCCTTTTTAGGGATAGCTTCTAGATAGTCTCTTTCTGGGTCGATATAATAGCCCCTGCCTGTTTCTGTAAAATCGGCATTTTTAAACAGTGTATTCATATATTCACCTCTTACATCAACATTTTGCCCAAGGTGTAATTTAAGCGATGCCAATTGGCTTTGTGCATATCCGGCAGCAAGCACACGCTCGTCGTCGTTCCAAAAATCTTCGAACTCCTGGTAATACGCGCCTACAGGCTTATAACCATTTACCACATCTTCGTAAATGGCCCAGCGTTTTAGGTCCGTTCTTCTGTAATTTTCCAGTATTAATTCCACCCGGCGTTCGCGGCGTATTTCATTTAAAATATTTGAAGCAGCAGGATCATAACCCTGGGCCACTGAATAGGTAACACTCCATGCATTGGCTTCGGCCATGTTCAGGTGTGTCATTCCAACGCGATCACGAATCACATTCACCGATTTATCAATATCTGTCTGGGTGATGCTTCCCAGCATCGCTTTCGCCTCGGCATAATTTAATAAAGCTTCGGCATAACGGATCATGATTTCATCCTGGTTATCGCCCCATTTGTCGACATAGTGATCACGCATGCCTTTAAATACTTTGTAACCACCACGTCCGGTAAAGGAGTTAGTTATATCCTGATATGGCCCTTTCGTCTGGTTTTCAGGAGCAACAGGAATAAACTGACCAGCGTAATCTGCAAAATTACCCCTGGCAGGTGAGTAAAGGGTTTGGTCCATTCGAGGATCGCGGGCAGCAATCAGGTTGGCCAGCTGGGTATAATCATAATCTACATCGGAAACACTTTCGGGTTTACCATCGGCCATTAGGTAATTATCAACAGCACTTTTAGTTAATCCACCACCATATGATGAACCACCGGCACCATGATTTCCGAATACATCCAAACCATAATCCATGTGTTTGTACAAGAATACACCTTTGGTGCCACTGTAATCCTGCTGGTTGAACAAATCGTAGTATTCCCATCCGGCCCTGCCTTTGTATATTTTGGTGCCTTGATAGGCAATCAGCATTTCTCCGGCTTCTACTGCAGCATTTAAAAAGTTGGTACCATCGGCACCATCTACTTTAAACGTAGTGTTTTTTTGGCCATGGTAATATTCCCAACTACCCTCGAAAAGGCCTACACGGGTTTTAAAGGCCAGTGCACTTTGTTTGTTGATGCGTGGCGCTGTGGCAAAGCCTTCGTTTTTCCAATCCAGGTAATCTATGGCTTTGTCCAGATCTTCTATAATTTTAGTTGCAACAAAATCGCGGCTGTCGCGTGTTTTAAACAATTCTTCGCTTTCGGTTCCCAATACCTGATCGATATAAGGAACACCACCAAAATCATGCAGCAATATAAAGTAATGCCATGCCCTGATAAAATAAGCCTCGCCAATATATTGCTTGGCTTCATCATCCAGTTCTACGAGTTTGTCCTGGCTATTCAAAACATAATTTACCTGTCGGATATAGGAATAACGATTGTTCCAGGTACCATTGGTTTCGCTGGCTGCCCCACTATTCGAGTGCTGCATTTCGTTGGAACCAGGGTCTTCAGCTAAAAAGTTATCGGTACCATTTTCTGCACTACTCACAATATTTTGGTTGGATAAAACATTGTTGTACAAACCATTTACATAGGTTTTAAAATCAGCGGCCTTTGTAAAAAAGGTGGCATCGCTCATGGCATCTTCCGGATACTTATCCAGAATACTGTCGTCACAGGCCGACATTGAAAAAATCAACCCGGTAATTATTATTGTGTATAATAGTATTCTTTTCATTTTTTTAAATTTTTAATGTTAGATACCCACTTTTACACCAAATGAGAATATGCGCGATGGCGGATAAGTTCCAAAATCTTCTTCAAATTGGATGGGATCGAAATGATTCGCCCATGATTTGAAATACACCATACCCAGGTTCTCGCCACTGATATTTACAGCCAGGCTGCGTAACCTTAGTTTCGAGACTATTGAAGCAGGTAACTGGTAACTTAAGTTCACATTTTTAATTCTCAGATGCGCCATATTGTGCGCATAATGGTCATTGGCGTTTCTTTCCCAAATCTGATTATAGTTAAAATCGTACGACCTTGGGAAAAAGGCATCCTGGTTATTTAAATTCCAGGTTCCTCCCAATTCTGCCTGTTGTTTGGTGTAAAAATTCTTTGAAACCATCACATACTTTCTTCGGGTATACAGCGTTTGTTTCCCCACCCCATCAAAGAGGGCAGAAAGAGTAAGACCTTTCCAGCTGGCGTTTAACGCAATGTGGTATTTGTAGCGTGGATAATTATAACCTAACAGTTTACGGTCGCCTTGCGAATACCAATAACTTCCTTGTCCGTTGTTTACCAAGCCATCGCCGTTGGTGTCGGCAAAGTTAAAATCACCCGGGTAAAACCATCCGTTTCTCCATAAAACAGTATTTTGAAAATCTTCAGGTGTTTCGCCAATTCCGCCCCAGGTATATCCGTATAATTCGCCAAATACTTGCCCTGGTGTCCATCCTGAGCGGGCTCCTGTCTCATTTTCTTCGTATTCAACTACGTAACCAATATAATCCGAAACGCCGGCACGAACACTGTACCTGATCGGATCTCCTGCCACATTAAAGGCTCTATCGCTCCAGGTTGCCGACATTTCCCATCCACGGGTTTCTGAAACGGCATTATTTTTCTTGGGTCCTGTGGTTCCCAAAACTTCTGAATATTGTTGGGCAGGTCCCTGTTGATCGAATACTGTTCTTTGGAACCAGTCGTATTCAACTTTTAAGCGGTTTTTTAAGGCGGCAGCCTCTACACCGAAACCAATGGTACGCGGTTTTGTCCAGGTAAGGTCGTCAGAAATAATACCCGGCATGCTTACATAAGGAAGTCGTCCTCCGTCTAAAATAACAGGCGTTTGGGCATTGGTACCCATAGTAGGTAAATAGGCGTAATTGCTACCAGTATTGTTACCCAGCTTACCCCACGAACCTTTAATTTTAAACATGCTTACATAGTCTTTTAAAGGCCAGAAATTCTCGCGGGCTACATTGTAACCTGCCGATACCGATGGGAAAAATGCCCAGCGTGTATCTGGTGAATATTTGGAAGACGCATCGTAACGCATGTTGATATCCAGCAAGTAGGTTTCTTTGTAATTGTAGCTTACCCTTCCGAAGTAACCCTGGGTTGCCCACGAATAAATGACATCATCAACCACAGGGCTATCGCTGTAGGTTGTGCTTAAAGAAGGAACCGAATTGGTGTAGAATAAGCTGTTGTAACCATAAAGGCTGTTAAATTTATTTTCTTCTTCGTTGTAACCTGCCAAGAGCGTTAAGTCGTGTTTATTTACCTGCAGCTTGTAGGTGGCAACAAAGTTTAGAGAATGGTAATATTTATTTTTAGACCTTTCTTCTATATCATTAATTGATGGGCTGCGTCGGCTTGGCTTTGGTGTGCCATCAGCATCCCAACTATTAAAAACAAATGAAGTATTGTTATCAAACTGATGGTTTGTATTCCAGGTGTAATCACCCTTTATACTTAACCCTTTTACCGGTTTAAAATCAAAATTACCCGTTAACCATACATCATCGTTGGTATTGTTAAAAGATCCCGAAGCCCCACTAAGGTTGGGTACAATGGAAAACTCGTTGGGCGAGCCATTGTCGTCGTATGATGGTAAGGAAGGGAAAAAACCTACCGCATCAAAAAAGTTTCCATCATTTTGACCATTTCTCCAAATCCTGGGGCGTTCCGATTGTTGGCGTCCGTATTTTGAACTTACCCCCACACTTAACCAATCGGTAATGTCGGAATTTACTTTTATCAAAGCCGAATAGCGTTTCATCCAGTCAACCGGGCTTTCATAAACCCCCTGGTTATCGATATATCCCAAACTGGCATAATAGGTCGTTTTTTCGCTCCCTCCGTTTATGCTTACATTGTATTTCTGGTTAAACACATTGTCGCGAAAAGCGGTGTCGAATTGATCGTTATTGGCATTGTACTCGTATACACTGCCATATTTTCCACTGGGTAAGATAATGTTGGTGGTTGTAATTTCACCATCGATGTATTGTGTCATACGCTCAATGGCTTCATCACTCCAAAGTGGCGATCTCAAATGGTTATACCTTTGGTTATTTCTAAAAATAGCATTCACATCACTATTAACGGTTTCAGGAAGTCCAATAGGCGAACTTACAATCATATCGGCTGAGAAATTAATCTGCATTTTTTGGCTCTTTTTCCCCGATTTTGTGGTGATTAACACCACGCCGTTAGGCGCACGCGACCCATAAATAGCTGAAGCTGCGGCATCTTTTAATACCGAAATACTTTCCACATCGTTGGCATTTACCAAGTCGATATCCTGTGGAACGCCATCAACCAGTATTAATGGAGAACCTGAAGCATTAAATCCGGTAAACCCACGGATATTTAAACTGGACTCCGCATTGGGGGCACCCGATTTGGTTGTAATGTTTAATCCGGGAACCGAGGCAGAAAGCATTTCCGTCACCGATTTTACTGGCCGGTTTTCCAGGTCTTTGGAATCCACCATTTGTACGGCCGAAGTCAGGTTTACTTTCTTTTGGGTACCGTAACCGATCACCACTACTTCATCGAGTCCTAACGCTTCATCAAGCAAAGTAATATTGATGACAGACCGTGAAGCAACTTGCACTTCCTGAGACTGCATCCCAATAAAAGAAAATAATAATACGGCATCGGCAGGGATATCCGTTAGTGCATATTTCCCATTGATATCCGTTATTGTTCCTACGCTTGTACCTTTTAATAGTACAGTTACTCCGGGCAAAGGTTGTCCTGAGTTGTCGGTAACGATACCTTTAATGGCAAACTTTTCTGCCTGTTGTATTACGGTCACATCAAATAGTACGATTTGTTTGTCTAACACCTTAAAGCCTACATTAGTGTCCTCAAACAAGTCTTTAAGCACATTATCAAGTGGTTCTTTTTCGTAGTCCACATTTACGTTTCTATCCAGATCGACATATTCCGAACTGAATGCAATTTTAAATTCAGTTTTTTCCTGAATAATTTCCAACACTTCTCCAATGGTAGTTTTTTCCATTTTAACGGATAGGGTCGCTTTCTGACCATATCCCCCAATGGCAGAAAGCTGAGCCAAGCATACTGTTAATAAAAACACACTGATTTTCATAATCCGTAGAATTTTTCGTCCTACAAAAGAAGACGTACCTTCTCTTGCGATACCAACTTTTTTCATAAATTTGTATTTAGGTTAACTAGTGTGGCATCATAATGCTGATGCCGATTATTACATCTATTTAGGAAAGTGTGCCAGCACTTTCCTTTTTTTTACTTCATCCTGGATTCAAAATAAATTGTATCATTTCTATGATTTATATTTACTGCGGTTATATGCCTTAAAATATTAATCACATCATCAAACTCCTCATCTTCAATCGATATTGTTATTTTGTAATCTTTTAGTTCGTCTGTCACTTTGAACTTATAATTAAATCTTCTTTCCAGTTTTAAAGCTGCTTCGGAAAGGGGACAATCATAAATATTCAATATCCCTTTTCGCCAGGAGGTATATTTATCAACTTTTACGGTTTTACGGACAACCTTAGCTTTATCCCTTTCGTAAACTACCTGATGACCCGGCTTTAACAACAACTTCTTGGCCGATTTATTCACAAAAGACATTTCAACAGATCCTTCTTCTAGTATAACTGATGTTACATTGGAAGATGGGTAGGCCTCCACCTCAAACTTAGTCCCCAGCACTTGAACATCTACATCCTGGCTTCTTACATTTAATGGCATCCCGGCATTGTTTGAAATGTCAAAATAGGCCTGCCCCTCCAATTTTAGATCTCTGTTTGATTGAGCAAACTTATTATTGTAGGTAAGTACCGAACCGGAATTTAACCAGACTTCTGAATTATCGGGCAAAACGATCCTGGATACCTGTCCGTTATCGGCAACCACCCTGGTGTATAGCGGACCTGCCAACATATCCTTTACCACAAAGCTACCCCCTCCTACAATTATTAACAACATAACTACCGCAGCATACTTGTATAAAGATCGTAACTTCTTTAACCTCATTAAATGGTTAAATTCATCCTTCATTATATGCGACTGAAACCGAATCAACCCTTTTTCGGTTTCCTTGCCCATCATTGACTTAGGAAGTTCCTTTTTCCAGGAAACCTTCTCATTTTTAAAAGTGATCTGGTTATCCTCGTTTTTCATCCAATCCAACAATTGTTTTTGTTCAGAATTCGAAGCCCTTCCTTCAAAATATTTTTGGATAATTTCTTTCATACTATAAATTCCTTCATTAGTAGTAGTCCATATTTTCAAAAACCCTACCTTATTTTTATACTTTTTTTTACTTTTTTTTACACTTATCATTTTAATTCAAGTTATAAACGACAATACTCGAATCGTATACCAGTTGTATATTAAAATGATGTATAATGCATTATTGACAACAACAGTTAATGCCGATACATAAGCACGGGGTGATTTTTACCAATTGTTTTGATACGGAATCGGCATTATGTATTCATGCAATCTAAAGCACACTTTACCCATAGAATCATGTTATAAATTTTAATTCCATTTATTAATTTTTGTTAATTATTTAAACTACTTTTACATTGTAACGATTTTCCATTGATCCCTATATTAAATAATAAACTGCATGAACAACATAGAAATAAATAACAGTTTAAGTCAAGGTAATCCGGATGCTTTTTCTGTTATTTATAAAGAGCTTCATCCCAGAATGCGCAGTTACTGTCGATTATTTATTAAAGAAGCAGATCAAATCGAAGATATTGTTCAGGATTGTTTTGTGCACCTTTGGGACAAACGGGGCAATATTGATGTACAGAAATCCATTGAGAGCTATTTGTTTGTTATCCTGAGAAACAAGTGTTTAAAAGTATTGAAAGACCAACAGCTGCTAAAAAATGAAATTCCCATTGAAGAGTTGCCAATCCAGGAACTTCAGTTTTTATATCAACTAGATTTTCTTGAAAAAAAAGAAAAACCATTAGAGGAAAGACTTATTGTTTCCCTTAAAAAAGCCATTGACGAATTACCCCCTAAAAGGAAAAAGGTATTTATAAAAAGTAAGATTGAGGGGATGAAGCAAATTGATATTGCCGAAGAAATGGGCGTATCAGTTAAAGTCATCGAAAAACATATAAGTCAGGCAAAAAAACAGTTAAGGAAGAAACTTTTGAAAGAATATGCCATGCTTACAGCCGTTATTGCAATGATTTTACAGTAAAACAACCAAAGCCATACACAAACCGCTCTTTACAAAATGAGCGACCTCCTTCTTTAACTACGTAACGAATTGTAATTCCGAACAAAGTGAGCCTGCCTGTCGGGCAGATAGGGAATCTTAATTCAGATAATCCAAAAATTGTCATTAAACCCGGATGATGTATTCGAAATACGTCATGCGCATTTAAAACACCATAAAACAAGGCATTACCGAAACGAGGCCTCACTTGTCCCGATTACTTTAAGGAGCATCGTTCTGGTGAGTTGAAGTGAAGCAACGAAGTGTCTTGTTTTAAAGTAATTTCAATGTGTAATAGAATTTCTAATGTATATGGCGGGTTAAACTTTATAACTAATATAGGTGACCGTTATTTATACCCCTATTAGACTTCATCTAAATGCCCATTCCATAAACAAAATCTATACATTACAAACGCTCAATATAAGCTTTTCTTTCCCAATAGCAATCAGGACGGCTGATGCCTGCTGACATGAAGGAATTTTTCATATTCCTAATGACAGATCTCGGATAAGCTTTTTATTTCATTCTGACCGAACATTAGTCATATATCATACAAAAGCCTGCTCTTTAATAGAAAGCAGGCTTTTGTATGATAATTTTATCTCCTGACAACAGGTCAGCATTTATTTCACAGGTTGCGGAATAAAAATCAACTCTAATTCCCGTTTATAATCGGCCAGGTCATTTAACACTTTTTCTTTCATATTTTTTAAGCTTTCATCTCCCAACGAAAACATTTCTTTATAATAGGAGATTCCATCTTGCAAATTCGCCTTAAACGAATTAAAATATTTTACCTGCGGTGGCGTAAAGTCTTCTTTACACTCCTCGATTTTGTTTTTTAGGTAATCCATATAAATTTTCAATTCCTTGATAAACACATTAGGCCTATCGGCATTAAAAAGACTGCTGGTTCTTCCATAAATATGGTCAACCATCTCTTTTAATGAGCTAATCTTATTAAAATAAGCTAAATTTGGTCCCGGACATACAACAACACCATGATTACCTTTGGGCAGTGCCAGTTTATGAAAATCCATTACAGTATTACCAAGTCCTACACACAAGCAGGCCTTTTCCACCAACTTGTCTACTTTAGCTTTTAATTCTGCAGGATTGGAAATCGTGTTTTTCAGCTCAGCAATCTTCGTTTTCTGATATTGAACCGAAGCTGTACAGATAGGATTTTTTGTGAATTCCGTATTGAACTGCAAAAATTTCTTTAAACACGCAGCGCCCGGCTTTCCGGCTTCAATACGTTTTTGTTTTTCGATATCGGCCCAGTTTCCCTTCACCGAATTAAAAGGAACACCTAACGGGGAAATATCGCTCAAATAGAAATCCTCCTCTTTTCCTTCTTTTAACACTTTTTGGGTAAACTCATCTACTGTAGTCGTTTCAGGCACTAACAAAAAAGGAGAACCCCAACCAACTGATTCCATTCCATAATAATCCAGGAACATTTGATGTTCGTGTGCATCACCAACACCGCCCTGAACCGTATAAGCTACCGGAAAAGCCTGCTCAACCTCAATACCTTTTTCTTGTTTTAACACATTAGCATAACCGGTGAACAACATACTTACCAGCTTCTCTTTGTTATCTTTAAATTCCTTTAGGATTGGGCCTAGCAAATAGCCATCTGATGCAAATGCATGACCTCCGCAATTTAAGCCGGATTCAATTCTATATTCTGAAACCCAAAGACCTTTTTTTCCCAGGAACCGGCCTTGAATCATAGCCGAACGGTAATCACTTACCTTTAATACAATCCTTTTTTTCAATTTTCCATCCGCATCAGGATAAAAATCTTTAAAGCTAGCCATGTAACCGTATAAGCGAGGGTTTAATCCGGCAGAAAGAACTAGAGAAGCATCCAGCTTACTTTCGGCAAAACCTTTTAAAGCAGCGTGTGCATCGTTATACTCAGTGGGATAAGGCTCTTTATCTTTATTAAAGTTTACGCCATCTAATTTGGTCATGATATTTACGTCAATACTTCCGGGACGCATGGAGCTTCGCAATTCTTCCTGCAACTTTCCTTTAGCACGACTATCTTCCCCAAGCATCTGATCATACTTGATTTTAAGAGGAGAATTTGCAGGCAACAACTCAAAATACTTGGTTATTTCGCTCCCTTCTTCAAACGGGGAATTCTTCACCGCTTCAAATTGTCTTAGGACAATGTCATGTACTAAATCTAAATACTGACGTACAATAGTCGCCCTGTTTTCGGGGTTTGAAGCATCTAACAATTCATAAGTCAGACCATTCTTTTTGCTATGTATTTCAATTAAATGATTCATTATATAATGATCCGACAATGGAACTACCGAGTGGATTCCATATTTGGCGACCTTTAATGGCGATTCAATTGTATATCCTGTGCCCATAACAGGGATATGAAAGGTATGCAGTGCTTTGTTTATCATCCGAATTAAATATTTTTAAAAACGCAAAGTTAATTATTGCAGATCGGTTACAAATCTTGATCGTGATAATTGATTGAGATAATCGCATAATTAACTAACTCGTACATTTTGTACGAATAGTCTAATTTGTTTGAACATGCCCTTCGATAGTGCCAGTGAGCGATTTATTGCCCAATAAAAAACGCCTACCAAATAAAGTAAGCGTTAAAATCACGTTCAAAGATACTCAAATATTTACATTCATCATGTATTTTCAATAACTATTCTATATAAAATCTTCTTTAATGCCTATTAAAAAAGATACCAGCGTTAAGTCAAGTTATTTATAATGATTTATTCTGTTAACGCAAGCCTGGCTTTACCGGTACTGTATAAATAAAATCCCATTCCTAATAAACCCGAGGCAATCCCAACCGAGTAAGAGATATTTTGATCCAACTGAAAACCCTCCGGCGCTATCAAAATATAGCTAATTACCACCGAAGTCATAAATACAGCAGGGATCAATACAAACCAATACTTACCGGTTGTTTTACGCATATATACTGCTGCCGTCCATAACACAAAAACAGACAATGTTTGGTTGGCCCAACCAAAATAACGCCAAACTATACCAAAATCAACTTGCGTTAAGATGATAGCAACCAAAAATATGGGGACAGTAACATACAAGCGTTGAATCAATTTACCTTGTTTGATTTTAAAAGAATCGGCAATGGTTAAACGGGCACTTCGAAAAGCGGTGTCGCCAGAGGTTATCGGTGCTGCGACTACTCCAATCAAAGCTAAAATCCCTCCCACTTTTCCTAATAAAGAATTACATATTTCATTTACAATAGGTGCTGCATTGTTTTTAGCTTCAGCAAAGCTAACTCCCAGATCGCTTACTCCACCAAAGAAAGCCATCGCAATTGCTGCCCAGATAAGTGCGACAATCCCTTCTGTGATCATTGCTCCAAAAAATATCTTCTTACCATCTTTTTCGTTGGGAAGACAGCGTGCCATTAGTGGGGATTGAGTTGAATGAAAACCCGATACAGCTCCGCAGGCAATAGTAATAAACAACAAAGGAAATATTGGAAAACTTGAGGATTCACTATGCATATTGACCAAGTTTCCCGGTACTAGTTCAGGAATTTTATATCCGCCAAACACCATTGTTACCGTAATTCCAACCGCCATAATCAATAAACTCAAACCAAAAACAGGATAAATTCTTCCAATAAGCTTGTCTATTGGAATCATAGTTGCCAATAAATAATATACAAATATACCGATAACCAAAATGGTAACATCCATACCTGTAATGCCTTGAAGAATTGCGGCGGGTCCTTTCACAAACACAACTCCTACTATAATCAATAAGCCAACTGCAAACACGCGCATAAAATTTTTGGTTCCATTGCCCAAATACATTCCAACAATTTCAGGTATGCTGGCACCCTTGTGCCGGATAGATAACATCCCCGAGAAATAATCATGAACAGAACCTATAAATATACAGCCAAGTACTATCCAAATAAATGCGACAGGTCCCCACAATGCACCTGCAATGGCACCAAATATGGGACCTAAACCTGCAATATTTAAAAACTGAATTAGAAAAATCCTGGCATTACTCAATGGCACAAAATCAACGCCGTCATGTTGGGTAATTGCCGGTGTAGGTCTATCGGGATCTGCCCCAAATTGTTTTTCGATAAAACCTCCGTAAATAAAATAAGCAGCAACCAGAACCGCAATACAGATAAAGAAAGTAATCATGAAAAGATTTTTATATTTAAAAACGATTTACATGAAATCAAATAAATTTCACAATGTCATACGCACAACAAATTTAATCATTCATAAAAAAATGGCAAGCCAAACGTTTTTGACTCGCCATTTTTTATGCCCACCATTGAACGAAAGCACCGCAGACCTCGTTACGCTTGTCTGGCCGGCGCATACTTTCATGCACTGTTCAATGATTTTATTGCAATAGCTATTGTTTTTACTTTTTAGTAGTTTGCATTGCTTTACAAAACGAATATAATTCATGTAATTGGCTTTTTAAACCATATGTTAAACATATTTATTTTCTTTAACCCACTAGCCACTCAGATGTTAACTTACGTTTTTATTTTTTTTAGAATGGATGACAATACGACCATAAAAATGATTTTTCGAAGCATATTGCATCTCGTTTAACTCAAACCCACAAATTGAATAATAACGCTCACTAAATTCGAATAATTATTTATTTTTGATGACATTAGAGATCCACAATATAACGATAGCCCATGCCGTCCATTATTAATTACAGAAGTAACGTTGAAGAAATAAAAAACACCGCTCTAGGTATTGTAGAAATTTTCGGCAACGATATGTATGTCAACGACAGTTATTTGACAGAAGTTATCAGCACGCTCAGGGAGAACACATCTAAAATGATAGATTCTTTAAACGAGGAAATTGTAAAAAGTACGCTGGCCCCATTAGATTCAAAACGCGACAATTCTGCCCGGGTAATCTTCCTGGAGGTAAAATCAAAAATATTGTGGCCCGATGAAAAAATCGCTCAAGCTGCCCAGACAATCATGGACGTGTTAAACAAATATGGCATGGAAGTCATCCACCTGAGTTACCGCGAAGAATCGGAATGCCTTAAATCAATGCTGGAAGATTTTGAGAAAGATGAAATAGCTGCGGCTTGCAGCAAACTTCACGATTTTGATATACTCATTGATCAGTTAAAAAAGGATCAGGAAATATTTGAGAAAGCATTTCAAGAATATCTCTCCAAAAAAGAAGAAAAGCGCAACCTGTTATCCGCAAGCAAAATTGCTCAACTAATCAAAGATCAAATCAATAAGGAATTAACCAATTATATTGAAGTGATGGCCAAAGTCAAACCTGAACTTTTTGCCGAACCTGCCCAAAAGATGGAAAACATTATTGCCGAAAACAATACCGTTGTAAAAGAAAGAATTGCGAAATTAAACGAAAGGGAACTGCTATAATACTGCTATAATATTATAACTATCGAATGACTACTGCCGTAACAATCTGATGCCCCACCTCTTCGTTTAGGGCATGCATTATTTTATCCTTTAACATCAACAGTTCGTTTCGCATTACGCTGGAATTAATACTAAGGTACAAGGTGCCCTGGTGAACATAGATATTGGTTGTGGCACGTGCAACCGTTTTTCCGATTACCTTTTCCCACGACCTGATTACCCGGTTCTCGAGCATTTTGTGATCCAATTCCCTGTTTTGACTCAGGTATTCCTTAATGATTGATTTTATATGTTGTGCATTTTTCCTTTCCATAGCTGCTACCCTTGCTTGTTAAATTCTCCTTCTTCCACCAAAAATATACTGCTTTCCTTATTAATCTTTTTCAGTACAGGCTTAATTCTGTTTAACTGGGTGTCCGTAATAAATATCTGACTAAAAAAATCGCTACCCACTAATTCAATCAGTCGATCACCCCGTTCACTATCCAATTTATCAAAAATATCGTCGAGCAACAATATGGGTTTTCTTTTTTTGTGTTCTGACAAGAACTTGAACTGCCCCAGCTTTAACGCTATTAAAAAAGTCTTTTTTTGCCCTTGCGAACCCATTTTTTTTATGGGGTACCCTCCTATTTTAAAATCAACATCATCTTTATGAATCCCCTTGGTACTATAACCAAGTATCATATCTTTTTCTCTGCAGTCCCTCAAAGCACGCTCAAAGTCAGCTTCGCTCAGATGCGACTTGTAGGCAAACTCCACCACTTCCTTATCGCCGGAAATAAAGTTATACATTTCCAGGAAAACAGGTTTTAATTCTTCCAGGAATTGCAGTCGGGCATTGGAAATTTTCTTACTCAATTCAAGGATTTGAAAATCCCAGGTATCCAACATTTCATGCGCTTGTGCATTTAACGATTTCAAATTCTTCAAATATATGTTGCGCTGTGAAATGACTTTGTTATAATTAATCAGATGCTCCAAATAAGCCTTGTCGTATTGCGAAATAACACTATCGATATATCTTCGCCGCTGTTCGCTACCCTCCACAATCAATCGCTCATCCTGAGGCGAAATCATTACCAGAGGCAGCAGGCCTATATGATTCGAGAGTTTATCGTACTCCTTTTTGTTACGCTTAAACTGTTTCTTTACCCCTTTTTTAAACCCGCAATAAATATGCTCTTCTTCCCTATTGACCTCATAGGTACCTTGAATCACGAAGAAATCGTGCTCGTGCCGAATATTTTGGCTATCCACAGGGTTAAAATAACTTTTACAAAACGACATATAATAAATGGCATCGAGCATATTGGTTTTTCCGGCACCGTTTGAACCAATAAAACAATTTATGCCCTCGTTCAATTGAAGTTGTGCAAGTTCAATGTTTTTAAAATTAATGAGATGTAAATGTTTAAGATACATGCAAGCCTTTGTTTAAGCTCACAAATGTAATTATTCTCTAAGAAATAAAGCATCCGCAACCTTTGACTTTCACCAAAAATGCAGGCCAAAGCGTTTGTTAATTGATTCTGCTGACAATATTTTAACAAAACACCTAAAGAAATACGATTACGTATTTTGATTTTTTCACAAAACAACTACATTTGCGTAGCAATAAAAAATAAATAATTCATGTCGAATAAGGAAAAAGAATACGCCACGGAAACCAGCATGGAAAATGTTGAGCAAGCGTTAAGTAAAACGGAACAATTTATTGAGGATAATCAAAAGGTTCTTACCATTATCATGTTTGCCGTTATTATTGTAATCGGAGGATACTGGGGGGCTAAAAAATTATATTTCGCACCGCAAGAACAACAAGCACAAGTAGATATGTTTCAAGCTCAAAACTACTTTGAGAAAGACAGCTTTAACCTGGCTTTAAATGGTGACGGAATGAATCTTGGCTTTTTGGAAATTGTTGACGATTACGGAATGACCAAGCCGGGAAACCTGGCCAAATATTATGCAGGTGTATCTTACCTGCATTTAGGTCAATTTGATGATGCCATTGAATTTTTGAGCAGCTTTTCGAGTGACGACGAGTTGTTAGATGCGACAGCAAAAGGTGCTCTTGGCGATGCATACCTCGAAAAAGGCGATGTGGATGCTGCCATCAGCCATTATAAAGGTGCCGCTGATATCAACAACAGTATTGTGGCCCCTACCTATCTTTTAAAATTGGGATTGGTTTACGAAGAACAGAAGGAATACGGCCAGGCATTGGAAGCATACCAAAAAATAAAGGACGATTTCAAAACAGCCATGGAAGCCAGAAACATCGACAAGTACATTACCAGAGCGCAAATTTTAGCAAGCAAATAATTCAAGAAATAAAAATAAATGATGAAAGAGGTTGCCGGTTTTGGTAACCTCTTTTACATTGGTACCCTAAAATTGATTTTATGGCAACAAGTTTGAAAAACCTGTCGGACTACGACAAAAGCAAAATGCCTTCCGCTGCAAACATGAAATTTGGCATTGTGGTGGCTGAATGGAACGAGGAAATTACCGAAGCGCTATACGATGGGGCATACAATACCTTAATTGAAAATGGGGCCAATCCTGATAACATTATCAAAAAATATGTTCCCGGTAGCTTTGAGCTTACAAAAGGTGCCAAATATATGGCCGATTACACCGACGTGGATGCCGTCATTTGCCTGGGTTGTGTTATCCAGGGCGACACGCCACATTTCGATTTTGTATGTGATGGTGTAACGCAAGGTATCACTCAATTAAATTTAGATTATCCCATACCGTTTATTTTCGGGCTTATTACAACCCTAAACTTACAACAAGCCAAGGACAGAGCTGGTGGAAAGCATGGCAACAAAGGTGATGAAGGAGCAATTACCGCCATAAAAATGGTAGATATGGGTTGGAGTTTAAAAAAATAAATTCTAGATTTGAACGCGCATTGGGGGAGATACCAAAGCGGCCAACTGGGACGGACTGTAACTCCGTTGTCTTACGACTTCGCAGGTTCGAATCCTGCTCTCCCCACTTAAAATCGGAAGACGTTCGATTTATATGAAATATGCCAATGTGGCTCTCGAAAACAAACGAACCGAAGATTTGTATTTTAAGGAAGTGGCCCAAGCATTGCATTCAAGGGGTAAATGGCAGCATAAAAGTGGCCATCGCCCATAACAAAGCACAGGCGAAAGTAGCTCAGCTGATAGAGCATCAGCCTTCCAAGCTGAGGGTCGCGGGTTTGATCCCCGTCTTTCGCTCATTCAAAAGCCATTCGACTTCGTTCGGATGGCTTTTTTTATGTGGTATCAGTACCCCATAGATACACGCTAAAATTTGAAAACTAGCATTGCCTGCGGAGAATCCATTATGGAATCCTTCCAACTAAAACAACATGGCATTAATCTTTTTTCTTGTTTCTGCGTTAAAACATATATCATGCAAGATAAATCGACTAGTTATGCCTTTTGACAAAGAAAGAAAATTAAATGAGTTATTTACCAACTTTAAACGTACGGACAAATTTTATGCTGAATTTAAGTTGGAATTCAAATCGGTGATAATGGATGTTATTTTGGATTATTATCCCGAATTTAAGCAAAAGGATGTTCTGAACGATATGATGGGCCATTATGCAACCGAAGTTTTGAGTGCGACGGAGTCCGTATTGGACAAAGACAAAAACTATCCTGAGGAAAGAAAAATTGAAGAGTTGGGGTACATGGACAGGCTTTTAAACAAGGAACAGGTTATCGCCAGGCAAAGCGCTTTTTCCGAAACCGTACATCAAAAAGTTAAGGAGCTAATTGTTGCACATTACCCCAACATAGTAGACTTGTCCACATATGGGTTTAGATTGCTCGAAAGAAATATGAAGATGCATTTGATTGGTTTTATTTCGCAATTTTTATCGTTTGTAAAATAGTAGCCTAATTTTATTATTTTTGCGCTTTCTACAACCCGAATAACAAGGAAAGTACATGAAATTAAAAAAGTTATTACCCGAACTGGCTACAGGAATTATAAATGAGGGCCTCGACAAAACACCCAGACAGATTCAAACAGATGCCATTCCTAAAATTAAATCCGGTGCTGATGTAATTCTGATATCACCAAAAGATTCGGGTAAAACCACAGCCCTTGTTATTGGAACCATCCAGCAATTGAAAAAGCCGTTTGAAGAGGCACCCCGCGCCATCATTATCACGTCAACTAAAGAAAAAGCATTTGAAATCGAAGAACAGATAGCGCTGCTTGGCAAACAGTGCAATCTAAGGACTTTTGTAGCTTTTGACAAGGGTATCATTCAGTATCAGAAAGATGAAATTTACGATGGTCTGGATGTATTAATTTGCACGCCCAAACGCCTGACCGAACTGGTTAACATCAACGGTGTTCCCATGACCAAAATAAGCCTTATTATTATGGACGATGCCGACACGCTTATCACAAACAGTTCCCACTCCATTATTTATCGCATTGGCGATGGCGTAAAAAAAGCGCAGATAATTATTGCAGCCGACAAATGGCACAATAAATTCGACGATCTGTCGGACAGAATATTAAAAAACCCTATCATTATCGAAAACAAATAAAAGGATTCAAGTTCTGAAAGAAAAAACAATGTATTGAATTACCGCAAATAGCGATAACTACAGTGCAGAAACTTTTACCTCTACAAACTTGTAATATTATACCTGCAAAACATATAAAAAAAATGTGTTACCAATCAGATGATTGGCGTCTAAACAAAAAAGAAATACATTTTCACCTAAAACAAAAGAACTAAAACCACACGATGCACAACTTAGTCTGATCATGTATATCCATACTGGTCAATACATTAATAGTGTCCAACACTGGTTAGCCACTTGGCAAAGTTTGATTTTGGCTACTGAAATTTTAGCTAAACTTAACCGCTGTGGGGACCGTAATTATTCCGGTAAATAATTAGTATATTACCTCCCATATTCTGCTGAAAAATGGCAGAATATGGGAGGTGAGGTACCTAAAGTTAAGCTTTTGGAATGGTAAAACATTGACATTATTCGTACATTGTTAATGTAAAATACGACACATAAATGGAAGAATATTATACCCTAATTAAAATTGGCATAGTTGTTTTAGCAGCCCTAATAATTAACCTTATATTACGAAGAGTGATTAAACTTTTGACGACCAAATACGCCAAAAGAGTTTCAGCCGATGCCACCTCGTTTTCGTTCCTTAAAAATTCTGTAGGGTTCATCATATTTAGTGTAGTCATCATTTATATTATCCAATATATACCGGGATTAAAAAATATTGGGACTGCTTTATTTGCCGGTGCAGGTATTTTTGCTGCCATTGTTGGTTTTGCAGCCCAAAAAGCGTTTGGAAATATAATAAGCGGTATATTTATACTGATATTTCGTCCTTTTAGGGTGGGTGATACGGTGTATATTGGTAACATATACCGAGGTATTGTTGAGGAGATAACATTAAGACATATTGTAATTCGGGATTACGAAAACAGGAGAATTATTATACCCAATGGAATTATCAGTGAAGAAACCATAGTAAACAGTTCCATCTCGGATATTTCCATCAAAAAGCATATTGAATTCCGCATAGATTTTAATTCTGACATCGATAAAGCGCTGGAGATATTGAAGGAAGAGGCAGAAAAGCATCCATTGACAGTGGATGCCAGAACCGCTGAACAAATTGAAAAGGGCTCGCCTAAAGTAATGGTCAGGATCGTAACCATTGAAGAGTATGCCTATCGACTGCGGGCTTGGGTTTGGGCCAAGGATAACGATGATGCGTTCATTATATCCTGTGACTTAAACTATTCAATACCCAAACTATTTAAAGAGAATGGCATTTCGATACCCTATCCTCACCAAGAGGTTATAATAAAAAAACAGCTTGATAAATTTGGAAAGTAACTCATATGATGGAAGAAATTAAAAACGTTTTAGATTATACCATACTTAATTTGGGCAATACGCAATTAAAAGTTTTTACGCTATTTATAATAATTGCCATTTATTTTGTCACTAGGCTTATTCTTAGAATCATAAAAAAGGCTTTATGGCAAAAACGATTATTTAGTAAGCTTGACGATGGAACTGCCTACGCCATATTTAAAATCATCAAGTATATAGTTTGGCTTATTGCCATCGGTTTCTTTTTGGAATCCATGGGCATTAAATTAACTTTACTTATAGCCGGTTCAGCTGCTCTGTTGGTTGGGGTAGGTCTTGGTTTACAACAAACCTTTAACGATGTTATTTCCGGAATCATCTTATTATCGGAGCGTTCCATCAAACTAGGTGATATTTTGGAAATTGATGGTGACATCGTTAAGGTTCAAATTATTGGAATTAGAACATCGAAAGGATTAAACCGGGACGAAATAACGGTGATCATCCCCAATTCCCTGATTACAACAAACAAAGTAATCAACTGGAGTCATCAGTCAAAGAAAACCAGGTTTAAAATAAATATTGGCGTTAGCTATGGAAGTGACATTGAGTTGGTGATAAAAACCCTGGAAGCCAGCGTTTTAGCTCATCCCGACATATTCAACAAGAACTTGATAGAAGCCAGACTGATTGATTTTGGATCGTCATCCATTGATTTTCAGGTCCTGTTTTTTAGCGAGAATATATTTGAAATAGAAAGAGTCAAAAGCGATATCAGAAGAATTATTCATGCCAAACTGAAGGAAAATGGCATAACTATCCCATTCCCTCAAATGGATTTACATTTAAAATCAAAAGAATTTTAATAAAATGAAAATAGCGCTTATTTATAATAAAGATTTAACGGGTGTAATTAACACGTTGGGCATGCAGAATAAAGAGTTTTATTCTGAGGCGAATGTAAAACGGGTAGCCGAAAGCCTTGAAAAAGCCGGGCATAATGTACATATTTTAGATGGAAACATGTACATCATTGAACGTCTGCAACATTATATGCCCAGGGTTATTGATGGTGAGCATATGGGAATGGTGTTTAATATGGCCTATGGTATTCAAGGTGAAAGCAGATATACGCACATCCCTTCCATGCTGGAAATGCTAGGAATTCCTTACGTGGGCTCGACACCTTCGGGACATGCTTTGGCATTAGATAAAGTAATGACAAAAATTGTTTGGCAAAACCACCGGTTGCCAACGCCCGATTTTTGGGTTTTCAGCAGTGTTGAGGACGACTTTTCAACGGTTCATTATCCAGTAATTGTTAAACCCAAAATGGAAAGCGTTTCTTTTGGGCTCAAGGTGGTTTACAACCAAGAAGATTTAAAAGAAGCCGTTAATTTTATTGTAACGGAATTTCAGCAACAAGCTTTAGTGGAGGAGTTTATTCGTGGAAGAGAATTTTGTGTTGGTCTGCTCGGAAACAACCCGGTTGAAGCCTTTCCTGTTTTGGAAATAGACCTGGAGGGTGACCCTGATGCCATTCAAACGGTGGGTGATAAAAAAGGAAAACCACGCCAAAAAGTCTGTCCGGCCAATATATCTCCGGAACTGGCCGACAGAATGCAAAAATTCAGTATTGAATCCTTTAAAGCTTTAGGTTTAAGAGATTTCGCCCGGGTTGACATACGCTTGGACGAAGAGGACAATATATATTTGTTAGAAATTAACTCCATGGCAAGCCTTGGGGTTTCCGGCTCTTATCCCCATGCGGCAAAAGTAGCAGGTTACGATTATCAGAAATTGGTTAATCGAATGCTGGACGTTGCTGCGATTAGATATTTTGGTGGCATGCGACCTATCGAAGGAGAGGCATCTTCAAAGAAACTTCCTTTACACAGTCGTCTTCGCACTTTTATCCGAAGTAGAAACGACCAGGCAGAGACATTGTTGGAGAAACTGGTTAATATCAACACATATGTTCGTAACGTAAGTGGTATCAACCAGGCCATTAATTTAATAAAAACAGAATTAGCACCTATTGGTTTTACGCAAGAGGTTTTTCCGAACCTTGAAGTGGGCAACGTGGTTTATTTCTCAAATTCTTATAAAGAAGAAGTTGATTGGCTCTTAATATTGTCTGTTGATGACCAACAAAAACTGGAAGAACAGGAATCTTTTTATGCAACAGAACACAAGTTATACGGTACTGGTGTATGGGAAAACAAAGGTGGTATTGTAACAACATTACTGGCATTGCAGGCTTTAAGGTTTAGCCGCTTATTAAAAAAACTTAAAATTGGAGTTATAGTTATTCCTGATACTAATATCGGCGGTAAGTTCTCACGAGAAGTGTTAAATACTAAAGCAGCAAAAGCAAGGCACATTATTGCTTTGCATGGAGGAAATGATGAAGGAAGTGTTATTACCAGCCGCTCAGGTAGTACCAATTACGTTTACGATGTTAAATTGGTTGACAATACAGCTGAGAATGTGGCAAAAGTATCGGCCCTATTTTATAAAACTTTGGCATCTATTGTGGATATCTCAAAGAATAACCCGGATGTGGTATTAGCCCCATACAACACCAGTTTTAAATCAAATATCTTTAAAGGTTTTGCCAGCGGCTCCTCTAAAATAAGTGTTCGCTTTAACCACAAAGAAGAGTATGAAGCGATTGACCAAAAAGTCAGTAAATTGGTAACCCCTACAAAGAATCAGTTAAAAATGTATAGCAGTCAGTTGCAAGGCGGGGTTTCAAGGCTTCCGATGCCCGAATCTGAAGATAGCAAAAGGGTATTCAATATCTTGCGGAAATTGTCAAAACTAAGCGATGTGAATATTAAAAAAGAACACCGTTGGAGCTCGTCTAACATTTGTAATGTAGTAAAAGGTTGCCCTAAAATTGACGGACTGGGACCCACAGGCGGTTACGATAAAAAATGGGCTGAGTACATATACAGAAATAGTATTACGGACAGAGCTTTGCTTTTGGCTCTTTTGTTAAATGAAAAACTATAAAATTGGATTCGTATTCCCATGGGCTATAATGGCCTATGGGAATACCATTGAAAACAGTTATTATTCGTGAATAAGTAGCGGTAATTATTTACACTCCATCATACCCTATGCAAGTTTGTCAGCTAAAGAGGTCATTATGACATTATTACTCCCCTTCCCTCTGTCAAAATTACTGACGAATCATATCCTCTCTTTTATACTCAAAAAACTAAATATTTGTAAATCAGCAAAAACACTAAAACAGCGTAAGAGGTTACTGTAAATTGGCATTCTGTTTGAAAAATCCTCAATGAGTTTATAAAAATTTGTTGAACTAAAATTTTTGGAGGATTAACGCTATGACACTTGCAAAATTATCAAACAACTGGTTCCCATCAGTTCCTTCAATTTTCGATAGGTTTTTTGATGGCGAATTAATGGATTGGAATAGGACCAACTATTCCAGCACAGACACTACCTTACCTGCGGTAAACGTTAAAGAAAACAACAATGAGTTTTTAATTGACGTTGCTGCTCCGGGGTTATCTAAAGAAGACTTCAAATTAAACTATGACAACGGTCGCTTGACTATTTCATCTGAAAAGAAAAATGAATTTGAAGAAAAAGAGGGCGAAAAGATCACAAGACGTGAATATAGTTACCAGTCGTTCCAACGCTCATTCACCGTTTCTGAAAATGTAGTTGACGCGGAAAAAATTGGAGCCAATTACGAAAACGGGATCCTTCACATCACACTTCCTAAACGTGAGGAAGTTAAGCCCAAACCCGCAAAACAAATTAAGATTATGTAATTGATAATGGGCAGGCCATCCCTGCCCTGTTTTATAAATCTTAAATTTCTTGTTAAGAAATGAGCCATTGTATTGTTTCCTCATACGGGTAAATCAATATTGGCAAGTTTCTCCAATAACTTAGAAACTAAAACTTAAATGAGATGAAAACAATTATATGTAATAGCATTTACCCTTGGTTCAACCCATTGTTTGAGTTTAGTGTCTTTGAGCCATTCATTAAATATGAGAATGCGGTAACGGAGGAGGTTTCACAAACTCCTGATGCTTACAAAATTAAATATTCCGTTCCCGGTTTAAAAAAAAGAGACTTAAATATTTGTGTACAGGACAAGATTCTAACTGTTAAAGGCGCTTTTAAAAAAGGTAAATCGTGGTGGAATAATAAAGAAAACAAGACAATAGAACACCACTTTTTAAAAAACACAAGGTTGTCAGTTGATATGGATATTGATAAAATAAAAGCTAAACTGAAAGATGGAGTTTTAAATATTGAAATACCTAAAAAAGAAAAATTTATAAGCTACCGGGAAATTCCGGTATCAGGCAAATCCGAAACAATAAAGGCTATTGATACCGAAAGGAATAAGGCCACAAGCATTATTAAGAATTTTAAGCAACAAATTGGAAGTCTATTTAAAAAATCAGCATAGTGGCAGTGCTTATATCCAGCTGTTTAAACGGCTAATCATTGGAAATCATTAATACAAATACTTATAAATATACATAAAAAGCCAGATGAAACACTGGAAAAAACAATGCAACAAAAAAAAGAGACTTGTGGTTTAGTTCACTAAATAGTCATCAATAAAAACTATTTATTAAAAGGAGGGCAACGTAATGAAACGATTTAGTTTATTATTAATTGCAGCAGTTTTAGGCAGCGCCCTTACAATAGGTACTTTTCAGTTTATAGGAACGAAAACAAGTAAAACTGTTAAAGTTGAACATATTTCCGGTACCCCAGTTGTTGGCGCTGCTTATTCGGTAAATAAAAATGGCGAAATAGTACCGTTAGAGTTTACGGAAGTGGCAAAAAAAGTAATGCCTGCGGTTGTACATATTAAATCAACACAGGTTCAAAACGTTCAGAACTACAATTATCGTCAATATCCTGATCGGTTTAGGGATTTTTTTCAAGATGATATGTTCAAACATTTTTTTGGACCTGACTTTAAATTTGATTCACCACAACCCCAAAACAGAGGACCTCAAACAAGGGTAGGAACAGGTTCCGGGGTCATCATCAATGCCGATGGTTATGTTGTAACAAATAATCATGTTATTGCTAATGCGGACGACATTGAGGTTACCTTGGATGACAATCGGGTGTTTAAAGCGAAAATAATCGGTACAGACTCTTCCACTGATTTGGCGCTGCTACAAATAAAAGAAAAGGATTTACCATACTTACCACTTGTAAACTCAGATGAAGTGCAAGTTGGGGAATGGGTGTTGGCAGTAGGGAATCCTTTTAATTTAAATTCAACTGTAACGGCCGGAATCATTAGTGCCACAGGGCGAAATATAAATATTTTAAGGGATCAAAGTGCCATTGAATCTTTTATTCAAACAGATGCGGCCATCAATCCCGGTAATAGCGGAGGCGCCCTGGTAAACCTTCATGGCGGTTTGATTGGCATTAATACCGCTATTGCGAGCCCTACCGGAGCTTATGCAGGATATGGCTTTGCTGTTCCGGCGAATATTGTTTCCAAAGTGATTGATGATTTGCTCAAATATGGAATGGTGCAAAGAGGTTATCTGGGATTAATAATTCGCAGCGTCGACGGTAACCTCGCCAAAGAAAAAGACCTTTATGTGACTGAAGGTGTTTTTGTGGACAGCATTGCGAAGAATAGTGCAGCCGGAGAAGCCGGAATTAAAGTTGGTGATGTGATTTCAAAAGTAGATGATATTCAAGTAAATGCTTCTGCTAAATTACTTGAAATTATAGGAAGACATCATCCGGGAGATAAAGTGGCACTCGAAGTTGACCGGAAAGGTAAGAAACTGGAATTCCTGGTCACACTGCGAAATCAAGAGGGAAAAACAAAGCTGAATGAACGGGATGCCAAAAAAATACTGGATGTATTAGGGGTAGAGTTAGAAGAGATAGATAAAACAACCGCCAACAAACTTGGTATAGATAGTGGATTGAGGATTACAAAGTTATTCGCCGGAAAATTAAAGAGGCATACCGATGTACGAGTTGGTTTTATTATTACAAAAGTGGATGGAGAACCTTACAAGTCGATTAAGGAACTTGTAAAATACCTTGAAAACAAAAAAGGTGGTGTTATGATGGAAGGTGTCTATGAGGATTATCCGGGGACTTATTATTACGCCTTTGGGTTGTAGCCAACTTAAGTAATAGTTCGCAGTAAAATTTTAAAAGATGTGTGAAATAAAAATATCCGGGTTTTGCTTTTAAGGTTGAATTCTATTTTAAACGATGACCAGCCTGCTCTTACTAAGGCAAGGCTATATTAAGCCAATACCTGCAAAGCATTTCCCGGGTATGTATGAGTTGTATCCTTTCTGGATTCGCTTAAGCACATCACCCCTTTGGCTACCTGCTTCACACCAATGCGTGAGATATTAAATGAGGATTAACCCTTAAACCAGAATCATTAAAGGAAGTCAAAATTTAATGCTTGAGGATTTAAGGATTAAACCGGCTTTTTAACCGTTAATTCTAATTATTTAAACTTTAACGCTTTCTCTTTTTCTCCCAGTCTTGTATATACGGCATACAGCATCTTTTTCAAATTAGGATCCTGTTTAACTTGGTATGCTTTTAACAGGTAACCTTCAGCTTCCCGATAAATGACTTTAGCTTCCTCCAGCGATTTATGATAGTTTGAGTAATCAACCCGTGTTGGCTTTGCTATTGCTTCGTATGCTTTTTTCTTTTTAGCATATACCTTGTTCCCTTTTTCGAAAAGAATATGACCCAGCCGCATATTCGCTGACGTGTATTCCGCATCCTTGTCCAGTGCTAATTTATAAGCTTCAACAGCTTGATCAATGTCACCTTGGCTTTGGTAGGCCACTCCCATATAATACTTGTACTTTGGAGAATCCGGGAACCATTGTCCCATTTTTTCGGATGAAATCAATAGTTTATCGTACTGTTTAGTTTTTAGATAATGTGAACTTAGTGCTTTCTCAACATCCACTTTAAACTCGGGAAAATATTTTACTTTTTCCATCAATGCCCATTCATGCATTTCATGGTTTTTCATCTCTTTGGTTAAAGATATAGCCTTGTCATAAATGGACAATTCAAGCACCTTATAATTGAGAGCCTTTTTATAATGCTTCAGCGCTTCCCGAACATTACCTGTCTCTTCTAAACAAATACCGGCGTATCCATAAGCTTCTGCGAGCTGCACAGAGTCGCCTATTTCTGTTGCAAAGGCATCTTTATATTTCGATAAAGCCTCGCTGTAGTTTTGTTCCAACACTAAACTTTTTGCTGTATTGAATATCGCGTTTGCCTCTTGTCCCACCACTTGCCATGTCGAAATTATGACAAGTATAGCCAATATTATTTTTCTTAGGTTATTCATCTTTTTACATTTTCTTTCAAAGGTCATACAACCTGCATGAAACCATTAATTTACAAGGTTTTGGTATTGATTACACTGCCGATTACTGATAAGCCATCATTTCCCCTTCGTCCATTCTTTTCAAGCGCAACAATGCTTCCATAAAATAGTAATCGGCATAAATAATTGGTACGTCAATTTCGGAATTTCGAGGATGGTTTCCCGTTGAATGCAACAAAATAGCATTATTGGTTTCCCTGCTCCAATATTTATCAGACGAAAGAGTTGACAAAAGCGTTTCAGCGGCATTCTTGTATTTGTGCGCTAATTCTCTTTCTTCTACCTGGTTGGAAAGCTCTAACATACCACAAGCAGCAATTGCGGCAGCCGATGCATCTTTGGGAGCTTTGGGAATGCGTGGGTCGTCAAAATCCCAAAAAGGGATACCGTCTTCAGGCATACGTTCCAGAAAATGATCTGCCAGTTTTTTGGAGGTCTCCAGAAAGTCTTTCCGTCCCGTTTCGCGGCTGGCAATGGCAAAGCCATAAATACCCCAGGTTTGTCCGCGTGCCCACATAGATTCATCGGCATAACCCTGATGTGTGTGTCCCTTAATAAATTCACCTGTTTCCTTGTCAAAATCCCCTACATGGTAAACGGCATTATCCGAGCGAACTATATTTTTCATGGTCACTTCGGCGTGACTCTCTGCCATTTGATATAATTGTTGACCGCCCCCGTTTTTGGATGCCCAGAACAACAATTCCAGATTCATCATATTATCGATGATGGTATTATGCGAATACTCTTTTTTGCGAGGCCAGGAATGAATAGTACCTACATGAGGATTATAAAGCGTTGCCAAGGTATCCGCGGCAGCCAACATCACCTCCTTGTAGGCCTTATTTCCGGTCAATCGGTAACCGTTGCCAAAACTACAATACACCTGAAAACCTATATCATGATCGTAAGCCTTGTTAAAGGCAATGTATTTAATAGGTTCGGTAAATTTTTTAGCTTGCTTTAATATTTCCTCATTACCCGTATACTCATAGGCATACCAAAGTACGCCCGGATAGAAACCGCTGGTCCAATCTTTTACCCCCACATAATTCCATTCCTTTTTACCCGGATCAATGTTTCGGGGGAATGAATCTGCATACTGGGTTTGACCTATACTTTTTGTAACCTGCTCAAGGCAATAATCCAACGAAACCTTTGTATCCAATTCTTGAGGGGTTGTACAACTAATCATAAGCGCGACAAGTACCAATTGACTTAAAATTAATAGTTTTCTCATTTTAATATTTTAATAATGTGTATCTACTGCAATTCCTTAATGCCATACACAGGTTGTTTATTACAATTTTTATTGTAACGAAAGTAGATAAAACCCAAAAATGAAGATAGGGAAAGCATACCAAACAATGCAATGATTGTTGCATGGTTGCGTATGTCACTCAAGCACAAAGCATTCAGTACTATTTGCCACATACACACCATATTCATCTCAGTGTTTCTTTTTTAGTGCCTTGGAAATGGATTTTTCGAACAAAAGCCCCATCATTTGGTAACCCTTGTAATTGGGATGTACCCCATCCGGAGAAAACTCTTTTTTTAAACCTTTGTGTTCGTTCGCCATTGGCGTGTGGCAGTCAATATAGGAAAGCTTGTTTTTTTTTGCGTAAGCTTTCAGCAGTTTATTGAGTTCGATAACCTTTTCCGCAGGTTTTATTTCCTTTCTCCATTTGTATTGCACAACCGGCAAAACAGAACACAACACAACCTCAATTTGATTGGCTTTGGCCAATTCAACCATTGAAAATATATTGCCTGCTATCTCCTTTATCGTAATGGGGCCTTTATTTTGCGCTATATCGTTGGTTCCGGCTAAAATCACGACCACCTTAGGCTGAAGCTCAATAACATCTGCTCGAAAACGAAGCAACATTTGCGATGTCACCTGTCCGCTGATACCCCTATTAATATAAGGTTTACCTTTCCAGAACATAGAATCTCGGGAGCCCCATTTTTCGGTTATGGAGTTGCCCATAAAAACCACTCTCTGCTCTTTTTTTGCTGGAACTTTGAGCATGGCGTTTTCTTTCCGGTAACGATTCAAATTGGCCCAATCGGTTTCTTGTGCAGACAAAACGTTTGGCATGAGCAAAGTTAGCAATAGAAATACCGCATTTAAACTTTTCATAACTTATTAATTAATTTGCTGAATAAGAAGTACATTCCAAGCCGCAATTTCTCTATTAATAGTAAGTTTCCCATCCTTATCTGCAATAATGATTTCTGTTTTCAAGTTATTTGCATAATCCTTCATCACTTTTATTTGCTCACGTGTTGGAGGCTCCGGCTTTCCCATTTTTTCCCAATAGTTATAAATATTCCCGTGGTCTTTATCCAGTGTTTCTATTTTAAACTGGGTTCCGGGTTTTAAATCAGTCATGGTAACATTTAGCTGACGCGATTTTCCTTCCTCATATTTCTCAATTTTCTTAATGCTTGCCGGAACTGCCTGGTAATGATCTTCAGGATAGTTATAGGCTAGCGCAACCACTTTTCCGTTACCTGATTTGCGGCTTACGAACAAGAAATCGTTCTTAAACAGTTTTTCGTCACCCAACTGATGCAGCATTTTGTATGCATGATAAGTAGGTTTTACCAACCCCTGGTAGTTGATCATACCGAAACCGCCATGAAAAATACTTGCTCCTCCTCCTTTCTCTTCAAAAATATCAGTGAAGGTCCAAAATGCCAACGAGTTGGTTAAACCGATACAATCCAGGTTAACCTTTGTGATGTACGCGGCGGGAGGAAGAAAATCGTGCATGGCGTCCCTACTGTTAGGACTGGTATTCCACTCTGTCAAATGAATTTCAGCATCAGGGTAAGCGCTGTTAGCAATTACTTCGTTTAACCATTTAATGTCAATCATGGTAGAATTTACAAAACGAGAAAAATCTTTTCCTTTACCTGTTCTGGGATCCAACGGGTAATCGGTAGGATAAGGGTGTGTGGTGACAAAATCTACCGGAAGATTCTCTTTTTTACAATATTCAAGGAAGTCTTCTATCCAAACGCCACGCCACGCCAAATCGTTGATGTTTTCAGCTGTAAACGTTTTGGTAAATCCCTTGGTGTCTTCCCGTTCGCCTTTATAGCGATCATCAGCCACAAAGTTACTTGTTGAAGGACCGCCTACCTTCAACAGACTATCCACAGAGCGTACTGCTTTTACAGATGCCTTATACAAGTCGAAATATTGCGATTTTGTTCCATCAAAAAAAGCTCTGCACAAGTTTGGTTCATTCCAAACCTCAAAATACCAGGTACGTACTTCATCCATCCCATATCTATCAACACAGTGTTGGGTAAAAGCTTTTACCAGATCATGCCATTTCCCTAAATACCCTTCTCCGGGAGTCGTGTACGCTTTCCACCAGAATACGGTCTGAGAATTTTCAGCCGCCATGGTTTTTGGAAAATAACTCAGCTCAACAAAAGGACGAACATCCAGCTCGAGCATGCGATCAAACACATCATCGATATATTGCCAGTTGTAGGTAGTTTTACCTCTTTCTGTAACAATTGGAAACATATCATCGTGAAATAAGCCATGGAATCGCACTGTTTCGAAACCACAGGTCTGATGAACCAGTTCAAGCTGTTCGAGCCAGCCTGCCCTTAAAGCTTCGTTGGCCCGACCTGCACCAACACATTTACTCCAAAAATGATCGAATGTTTCACCTTCAGATGTGGCACTTATCGTTACGTTATTTTGAGCACTTACCAGTTGAGTAAGCACCATAACTATTAAAATAAAAATATTCTTCAATTGCATTTAATAATTTTTTAGTCATGATAAACAATAAAGCTAAGTTAAGTATGCTGAAATTATCCGTATGAAGAATTTATCTCAAAGAGTAGTAAATATGTTGCATTCGCGGTTTACCTTAACGTAAACAACTACCTCCTTAAACAAAAAACCTTTTTTTTCTGAACCCACCTGAATGTTAACCCAATATTTCCCTTTTATATCACCATTATAAATACAACAGTAGCAAGGAGATATCTCTTTTCGGTTGTTTCCGGTTAAAATTATCAGAGATCCGTCTTTCGGGATTTGAAAAATTCCTTCATGTCAGGCCGATTCAGCTGTCCCGATTGCTAGCATGATAGAAAATCTTACAAGGCTGTTTTTCAATAAGGTTTTGGTTTTGGTCAACGAATTGGCATTTAAATGAAGCTATTTGACAATTGTGGATTAAATACCAAAAAGTTAGAATACAATTTAATCACTGCCTGTGATATGAAACAGGAACTTATCTTAATGAAACATTCAAGACAACTACTTACAGAAAAATAATGGAATGAAATCCCGGATATAATTAATCCGAAACTACTGTATTCTTATCTTTGTCCGAGTTAAGAATACTAATTTTACCTTTTAGTTAAAAGAGAGTGGCACCAATAAAAATGACAAAACAGATATGAAGACAGCAAATATCTTTTCGATAGCACTACTAATTTCAGCTTTATTCTCCCAATCTATAGTAAGTCAAAAAAATAAGGTTGACAAGCAAAAAACAAATGTAATTTTACTAATGGCAGATGATTTAGGATGGGGAGATGTTGGTTTTAACGGCAATAAAAAAATTATTACCCCACATTTAGACGACATGTCGGATGATGGTATCCGTTTTACGGATTTTTACGCTGCGGCCCCACTTTGCTCACCGACAAGGGCCAGTTGTTTAACCGGTCGCAGTCCTTTCCGTCAGGGAATATTTGCTGCGCATACTGGTGCCATGCGGCATGCAGAAAAAACCATTGCCGAAGTGCTAAAAAATGAAGGTTATCAAACCGGTTTCTTCGGCAAATGGCACCTGGGATGGATAGAATCAGAAAAAGTTGAGTCAAGAGGCTATTATTCACCACCATGGCAACACGGATACGATGAAACATTCGCTACTAAAAGCGCTGTTCCCACCTGGAACCCAACTAAGACACCTGCGGGGTGGAACAGCTGGGGAAGTATGGATGATGGTTCGTGGGGTGGATCGATATATGTTCACAACGGTGTACCAGCAAAGGAAAATTTAGAGGGTGACGATAGCCGTATTATCATGGACAGGGCCATCCCTTTTATTGAAAAATCGATTAATGAGGGAAAACCGTTTTTTGCTACTATCTGGTTTCACGCACCACATGAACCGGTAGTTGCCGGTCCCGAGTATTTAGCTAAATATCCCAATCTGCCGGAAGACCAAAAACACTTGTATGGCTGCATTACTGCCATGGACGAACAAATAGGCCGTTTAAGAACATTTTTACAAGAACAAGGAATTGAAGAAAACACGGTACTTTTCTTTTGCAGCGATAACGGCCCTGCCGATCCTCAGGCCAAAGCAGGAATAGCATCTGCCGGACCGTATCGCGGACACAAACATCAGATGTGGGAAGGCGGTCTTCGTGTACCATCTCTAATATTATGGCCTGAGCATATCAATGGCGCACAGGTTACCAATTTCCAGGCCAATACCAACGATTACTTTCCTACTATTCTGGATATGCTTAATATCCCTGTTCATACTAAAATTCCTTTAGACGGAATAAGCTTAGTTCCTGTTTTAAAAGGAATAACAGCTAAACGAAACAAAAGTATGGCCTTTGGCTATAAGCGCATTTATAAAAACACGGAATTATTTGCATTATTAAACGGTAAATACAAAATCTGTATTCCGGATAAAGGCAAAGATATGATGCTTTTTAATTTGGAAGAAGATCCTTCTGAATCGCATGACCTGGCAAGTGAAATGCCGGAATTATTTGAAAGGATGAAAGCAGCACTTCAGGAAACGAAAGAATCGTGGAAAGACAGTCGCGAAGGGAAAGATTATCAATGGTAAATGATTTTTTGGCAGGAGAATAAAATAAAACTGCTTACCCCCATCCTCACACCATTTTTCAACGGCCATAGCTTTGCAATGTTCCCGCTAAAGTAATAGCGACAAGTGATCGGCGAAGGATTTGGTGTGGTACCCTCCCCTATCTCAGGTATTCGGGGAAGAGCCATTTGCATGGAGCTTTAATTTGAATAGTTAGTGAAAATCTTACAACCAAATGAAAAACAATAAACTTCTATCTCTGATTGCACTATTCGTTTCCTGTTCTTTCAACCATAAAATAAATCGATATAGTCGGAAAACGATTATATCATGGTTGATGCCAAAGTAAATGATAAAGAAGGATCAAACACACTGTAATGGCAACCGACTCAGAATTTTACAATGAGGCAGTCGCCAGAACCGGGGGAGCTATGAAAAATGGTACTCTAAAAGAAATCCTGTTACGCAAAACAACTACTTCAAAACAAGGCGTTTTACGGAGTTGCTCATACTCTCCTGAGCGGTGCAATGCCTCGTATCAGCAACTCCTTGTTTTATGGTATTTTAAATGCTCATTACATATCTCTAATACATATCCGGGTTTAATCACTTGCTCATCAACAACTAATTCGCTTTTTTTCATGCCGACAATTCGTTTGTTTTTTGCAAAGGAAACACCGGTAACAAAAAAATAACTTTGATGAAAGACTACCGACTATTCATCATCAAAAACCTGCTCCAGTTTAATATAATCAATTGCAAATTGTCCCTTTGAAGGTTTCCAGTTGCTCTTGAAAATACGTACTAAGTTATCTCCGGCTTTTAATTCTACAATACCAAAATCAATTTCGGTAAAGGTTTCTGATGGTGGAAAAACAAAACCTCTATATTGATGACTATTTATCAACACATTGTGGTTTGATTCTCCAGCAGGGGAAGCATATCGTACTTTAAAACGATATTTAGACGGTTTTGCTACTTGAGCCAAAATTGATACATGGTCGTAGGGATTATCAAAATTTGTAACATATCCTCTACCACTGTAATCTTGTATATATGTATCAACAATTACATTGTATAAGTCGCCACCGGCAGCAAAGCCGTTTTCAGCTTCTAACTTGAGTGTTGTTTTTGTACGCTTTGCATTAGCCAAACCTTCTTTTGAAGGAACAATGGGAATAATATTTCCCTCTTTGTCATACCTAAGGTAATCTGCCATTACGCAGCGTGTTTCACTTAATCCGCCGGATAACCAAGCGCTGTGGTAAAACATGATATCTTTTCCTTTATAAGTCACAATACCTCCATGATTGGTGCCACTTTGACCTTCAAAATCATCGATAAAACAACCTTTATATTCGTATGGTCCTAAGGGTTTATCGGCCACGCCATAAAACATCTTTTCAGGCCATCGTCGTGGAGTAAGGCCGGGGTAAGTCAGGTAATACTTTCCTTTATATTTATGAACCCAGGGACCCTCAAACACATACTTTAACTGGGGCTTTAGGTCTACTTCTGTTTCTGGTTTAATAGACATTAAATCATCATTCAATTCAGCGCCGTAGCACTGACGGTCGTGCCCCCAAAAAAGATATGGAGTACCCTGCCCGTCCGGCAGGCGGGCATCGTCATCGATAAAAATAGCAGGATCCTGACCAAATTCCACTCCTTTAATATAACCTAAGTCGGTAAAAGGTCCTTCGGGACGGTCACTACGGGCAACCCCGGTTCTAAAAAGTCCGATACCGGCTTCTTTCATGCAATATATAAGGTAGTATTTTCCCCGGTAATAGGCCGCATCCATGGCCCAGGCATGACTCTCTGCCCAATCTACATTTTCTAAATGTAATATACGGCCATGGTCTGTCCAATTGACCATGTCGGTAGTAGAAAAGGCATGATAGCCAGTCATTCCGTAATGGTTATTAGAACCGGGTTCATCATGGCTGGTATAAACCCAAAGGCGATCGTCGTTTGGCCAAACATGGGGTGAAGGATCGGCTGTAAAAACATGGGTAAAAACAGGGTTTTGCGCAGAACCAACCGTTAGCACAAAACACATACTAAGTAGCAGAAATATTTTCTTCATGGTAATAAATTTCTTACAAAACAGCTAAGTCGCAAAAAAATAAATATATCTTCTCTACCACTTCGCGTTTTTGCCGTTATAATTTTTTTTAGGTCTTTACTTTTTCACCATAATGATGGTTTGTCCAGCTTCGGTTTCAATATCGTACAAATAAGTATCTTTTAAATCAAAACCTTTTAATTCAGCTTTTTTTGAAATGATTGGCTCTTGAATATCCGGAACCTGATAGAATTGGTTTTTGTTCTTACCCTTGGCAATGGTAAGTGCTTTGCCTCCTTCGGTTGTTAACTCAGAATAGGAACGGATTCTGCAATTACCCCCTAAATTGGACTTGATAACAGCTTTTACGATCTCGCCGTTATTCCATTCCAACGATTCAATTTCGAATCCTCCACGAGCACGCAGTCCCGTTACGCTTCCTGTAAGCCAAACATCGGGCAATGCAGGAATTAAATGGATAGCTCCATCGTGACTCTGCATCATCATTTCTGTTAAACCGGAAGTAAACCCAAAGTTTCCATCAATTTGAAAAGGTGGGTGGGCGTCTAACATGTTGCCATAAGTACCGCCACCTCGAGTGCCGGGAACACCAACCAATTTAATTTGGTCGGTCATCATTTTGTAAGCATGGTTACCATCTAATAACCGTGCCCACTGGTTAATCTTCCAGTTCATCGACCAACCGGTAGACGGGTCTCCTCGGTATATCAACACATTCTTTACAGCTTCTGCCAGTTCCGGTGTACGGTAAGGTGAAAAATGATTGGAAGGATGCATCCCATATAAATGCGAAATATGACGGTGCTTATCTTCCGGATCGTCCCAATCGTGAATCCATTCCTGAATTTGCCCGTGCTGACCTATTTGGTTTGGTGCCAGTTTTGGCAAGGTGGCTTCGATTTCCTTAATAAGTTCAGCATCTTCATTTAATAACTTAGCTGCCTCGGCCGTTTTGGTCAACATATCAAAAATCAATTGATTGTCCATAGTAGTTGCATAGGCAATATTGACCATTTTTGGCATATGAGCAGGTCTGTTTTCGGGCGAAGTGGAAGGTGCAAAAATCAACCACCCATTTTCAGGTTCAGGTGTTAAGAAGCTAAGACAGAACTCAGCAGAACCTTTCATGGCAGGATACACCTCACGTAAATATTCCAGATCGCCATTGTACAGGTATTTCTCCCATAAGTGTTGACTCAGCCACATTCCTCCGCTAGGCCACATACCCCAGGTAGCCCCATCAACCGGGCCGCAAATACGCCACAAATCGGTATTATGGTGACATACCCAACCTTCTGCTCCATACATATCGCGAGCTGTTTTTTGACCGGCTACCGATAATTCTTTTACCAACTCAATCAAGGGTTCGTGGGTCTCGCTCAGGTTGGTTGGTTCCGCAGGCCAGTAATTCATCTCGGTATTGATATTTACCGTATAAGCACTTTTCCATGGAGGAGTAAGCTCGTTACACCATATCCCCTGCAAATTACCTGCCTGTCCTCCGGGTTGAGAAGAACATATCAACAAGTAACGTCCATACTGATAATAAAGAGCTGCTAAAGCCGGATCATTTCCTACAGCAAATTGCTTAATACGCACATTGGTTGGGTTCTTGATAGAATCTGTAACACCCAAATTAAGCGATACCCTGTTGAAATATTTTTGGTATAAAGAAGAATGGCCTGATTTTAATTGGCCATAATCTTTCTTTTCAGCCTTGGCCAAATACTCTGTCGCTCGTTGGTGCTCATTAGCACTAACATCTTTGTAATTTACAAAATTGGTTGCTATGGATAAATACAGCGTAGCAGTATTGGCTCCATCTAAAACCAGGGTGCTATCAGTAGCAGATAGCCAACCTCCCTCAGGCACTATTTTTAATCTTGATTCGAATTTTACACGACCTTCGATAGGCTTAGCATTTTCAGGTGTTCTTTTACTTTTTAGGTCTGCACCTTTTCCGGTCATAGTAAGTATGTCGTTACCTTCTGTTTTCACCTCAACCACAGAAGGTGCAGGGCGATCCATGCCGGCAAAAAAACTGATTTTACCTTTCTCGCTAGCTGTTAACCTGATAACAATCACCTGGTCGGCAAAAGAGGTAAATACTTCTCTTTGATACTGAACACCATCTACCGTGTAAGAAGTTCGGTTGACTGCATCTTCAATATCTAATTCACGGTAGTAATTAGAATAATCATCGTGATTGTTGAAGTTTAACCTCAAGTTACCAACGGTTTCATAGTTCATCCCATGTGAAGTTTTTGAAATAATCTTCGCATTGGCCAGGTTGTGCGCTTCCTTATACTTACCATCGAAAAGTAACTGACGAATCTCTTGCAAAATACCTTTTGCTTCCGGATTATCATTTCTATGTGGACCTCCGGCCCACAGGGTTCCTTCGTTTAATTGGATATTTTCCTTGTCGGGTCTACCGAACACCATGGCTCCCAATCGACCGTTACCAATAGGCAATGCTTCGTTCCAGTCTGCTGCCGGGGCATCATACCAGAGCTTAAGATTACTATTTTGTCTTTCAGCTGTATTGCACCCGCCGATTAATAAGGTAAACATGCATACCGAAATCAAGCAGAATTTACCATGTTGAGATAATCTTTTCATTTTTTTTATTTTGTAATTATTATTAGCTCAATAATTTATACTTTCTTGTTGATCCTCTATTAAATTATTTTACTGTTGTAAAAAGCGATGAAGGCAAACCCTCTTTGTTATATAAATTTACACCCTCCGGGTTTGAAGACCAGGCATAACGAACCTCTGCGGGATATAAGATTTCCGGATGAGATACTTCAACTTTATTTTTACCAATAATCTTTGCTTGCGCCCATTTCCACTTTCTATCCAACCCGCAAATCTGGAAACGTTTTAAAGGTTCATTTACGGCCACAGTTGGTTCCATCAAGTGTTTTTTGCCTACCATTAAGCCAGAACCGGCATGGTTAAAAGTTATAATTACTTTATTATCCTTAATCTTTGAGGTCTTGTAAATAGGGCCACTGCAAACTATTTTTTTTCCATAGGCTTTATTCAATGCCCACAAGGACAGTCTTTTTCCTGCATCCATCTTGTTTTTAGGATGAATATCTTTTGCTTCTCCAATATCATTTAACACGGCCATTCCCGAATTTGGTATTTCCATTGCCCGTCGCATCTGATCCTGCACGGTTACCCAGCCATCAACCTCTTCAAGAGGATCTGCATTTGGATCTTTATAATTGGCCAGCTGGCAATAATAGAAATATAACTTCTCCTGATCCCAAGCTTTACGCCAACCATTGACCATGGCAGACAGTCGCATGGCATATTGCTCCGGTAAGTTATTTCCGTTGCTCTCGCCCTGATACCAGATGGCTCCCTTTATAGCAAAAGGAACTACCGTGTGAATCATTCCATTATACAAGGTTGAAGCGGTTTGTTTATTCCTATCAGGATGTTCTGGTTTAGGAGGCTTTCTCGGCTCGTTTTCACCCTTCTGTTTGGCCTCCTGCGCTTTCAATTTCCAATTAGCCATCTCTTGCTCAAATTCTTTATTCACTTTTTCCTCGTCCCAGTTAGCCAAAGCTTGCTGATAGCTATCTATCTCATTCTTGTAAAACGATTTAAGTGTTTCATTGATTTGATAAGAATGCATCGGTATCCAAGGTTCCACTTTTGTACCGCCCAGATTACAAGCTATAATTGCCACAGGCACATTCAATTCACGACGTAATTCGCGGGCAAAGAAATAAGCTGTCCCACAAAATTCATGTACAGGTCCTTTTACGGCTTTAGACCATGTTCCTTTACCCAGGTACTTTTCTTTGAGAACACTACAGTCCTTACCTACTCTAAACTGACGTAATAAAGTATCGTTTGCATTAGCCTCTTCTTTTCTTAAATATTCTACTAATGGCTCATATTTAGGCTCTTTGGCTTTCCCAATCAACATCCTAAAAGGACGATACATATTGGATTGTCCGCCGGCAAACCAAACCTCTCCCACCAACACATCCGTAATTTCCACGGCTGCACTGTCACCATTCAACAACGCAGAGATCGTCATGGTTTTAGAAACAGCCGATGCCTTCAACGGACTAAGAACCACCTGCCAACGGCCATTTGCATTTACTTTAACGCTGTTTGTTTGGCCCGCAAAAGAAACTTCAACCGTTGCACCTGCATCAGAGGTTCCCCAAACCGGTACTTCCTGGCCTTGCTGCACCACCATGTGATCGTTGAATATTGCCGGCATGGTTAATTCCACAGCCGAACAAATTCCGGTAAGCAATAATCCGAGTATAATCGATATTAACCTGTTCATGTTATGTTACAAATTTATAGTTTTATCCATGCCCGAAACAGGCAACAAGAACTTTATTTTAAATAAGGCTCTTCCCCCTGAATGGATTCTATGATTCTCAACGCTTTATTAATTTCGCCTTTTGATCCCCTTAAAAGAAGCGATACAGCTCCCTCTGCACCGCCAATTCCACCGGAACCATAATGTATGACTTCCAGTTCCGCAAACTGCTTTATGGCTTCGATTTCGGTGAATAACTCTCCTTTAACACTCCAAAGCCACGGTGTCTTTCGATCTACTTTTTCGTGTTCTATTTTGCTATACCTGCTCATTAGATCAATATTCCCGGAAGATTCCTTTTCTAGTCCTGCCGGAATAATAAAGCGAAGTTTCTTTTCTTGTACAAAAGGGTAAATATTTCCAGTAGTTCCACCGGTTGGATGACCAATCAGTATGGCAGCCTGTCCTTTTTGATGATTGATGATATTAGCTCCTTTTATTATGATATCACCTTCTTTCATTTCCGGCAATATTTCTTGATAGTCAATGTCGGATATCGTTCCGTTTACAAAAACCAATTCATTGCGCTTTTTACTTCTATCCACTTTTTTATCCGATTTGGCAGGACTGATATACCCATACACGTATTCCCCGCTGTTTAGGGAGTCCTTGATCATTTCTTCGGCTACATATGTGTTGGTTGTTCCTTTGGTCAGAATAATCTTACCGTTTCTCAAGCGTTCCTTTACTGGCGGGTACACCACCAGTCCCTTTGCAATCAGACGTTTGCTTTCAGCCACGGTTAAGGACACCCATGTTTGATGCGTTCCTGCTTTTAACCCAACAGGAGACTCAACTATCGTCTGATTCTTTTGCGTTTGTTCAATTATAACATTCGTATCACTTGATTTAAGAAAATCAAAACGGTTTATTTTTATTACCAAAATGAGCAAGGTAACAGCCAAAACCAGACTTAGAATTTTATCACTCTTCATAAGTTATCATTAAATCAAAATGTTATTATTTATTTACGAATCCATTCCAGCATAAATCCGACAGGACAAAAGAACCTGCACCAGGCTTTGGGAACAAACATTGCCAGCACCAGAAAGAATGAGGCGAACCCAATAACCCAAAGGCTCACTTTTGTTATGGAAAATATGGTGAATGGCTCTATTAATGTTAAATCATATGAGTATCCTGTCCATAAACTCACCAATAAAACCAAAAATATTCTCTCCCTCAAAGGCTTCAGAATTTTTGTTCCCCTGGGCGAAATCCGAATCTTTTTTGAACACGCTTTCCCGCATAGTTCCTGCACTGCCCCATAAGGACACACCCATGAACAATAAAAAGCTTTACCAAAAACGATTGGGATTACACTCGCCGAGGCCACCAGAATAATCATGATCAACTGGAGCTGCCAGTTAACGCCTCCCGATAACCAATTTATGATCTGAACAAACGAGATCAGCCTTCCTAGCCAGAAACCAAAAACAAGTACTGTTAACAATTGCAGTACAGTTCTGTATTTCATCATTTTTTGAGGAAGAAAGCAGGCAATGACAAGGACGACCAAGAGCAGCAAGGAAACAATATTCTCGACCTTCCAAAAATTAAACTTTGGCTTAACCTGAATTGTTGCAGCTGAATTTTGTACTCCCGAAATAATAGCATGACTCGTAATTGTGGCTCCGGCAACGGCGTCAACCGGTAAACTTTTTATTTGATTGCGTTGAAGACCGTTCCATTTTTTTAGAATGCCTTTTTTTACCGCATCAGCCAGATAATTTTCACTTTCATAATTCTCTCCCAACAGAATACCGCATATCGTATCATTAACATCAGTAAAAGTTATAACAGGCACACGACCTCCATAGCCATGTTCTCCTTTATAAGTAAAAGCATAACCTATTAATACATCTGAATGATTGAAAATATTAAACTGAAAATTGTTTACCCTTTTCATGGCATCTACATTAGGGAAAAAGCTTTTACAATCTTCAGGCTCAAGCCCAACGATATATTCTTTACTTACTTTATCTTTTAAAGAAATTCCAAATACACGTCCTCTCCAAGCCCCGGCAGAAAGTAGTAATAATCCGATTAAAACGAGGTTAATTACGGATTTAAGAATGCTATCCCAAGATTTAATTTTCATATTAATAAATTAGCCTGCAAGATATTTACTCTTCGTTAATAACTTTAATCAATTGTACATTATTATCTTTTTCACAAGCTATTAAATAAAATCCATTTGCATACTCACTAAAATCAAGTTCTGCTTTAACATCAAAAACATTTACACTTATTAAATCTAATTTACTGCCTATTAAATTATAAATTGCAATACGCCCATACCCCCCCTGTCCAAGCATTACTTGCGCTTTATTTTTTAACAGATTTGGAAATACACGAATATTTTCCGCTTTGTGATCTTCAATTCCTATGTGATACTCTGTTACCAACAATGATAATTCAGGAGCACTAGAACCTTCTTTTGAGTGGAAGTCAATCCCGTTTCCTGTGAAATTAGCGCATTTAAATAAGCTGCCTCAACATCGGATTTAAAAGCATTTGAATTCTCTTCTTTTTCAGTAACCACTGTAAACTTACCCCTTCTTCCCTGATGCCACTAACTCAACGGTCAATTATTCATACAATATTACTCCCTTAAATTATAACTCAACATTTGATCGGTATCGGAAGATCCGCCAACAAAAACATTAAACCTGCCCGCTTCTATTTTTTGTTGCATATCAATACCGGTAAATGACATGTTATCAGGCGTTAAATTAAATTTGATTGTTTGTGTTTCTCCAGGCTTAAGCGTAACTTTTTCAAATCCTTTTAGGGCTCGAATTGGTTGCAGTACCGTGGCATATTCATCTTGCAGGTATATCTGACACACTTCCTTTCCTGCAACATCTCCAACATTGGTAATATCCACGCTCACCTGGACCGAATCTCCAATACCTACTATCGTATCCGATATACTCAGGTTTGAATAACGAAATTGAGTATAACTCAAACCAAACCCAAAAGGAAATAAAGGTTGGTTTTTAGCGAACAGATATCCTTTTTTATAATTAATGTGCTTTTGGTAATAATAAGCTGGAAGCTGACCTACTGATTGGGGCACTGTAACCGTCAGTTTTCCCGAAGGGTTGACCTCTCCGAACAATATTTTTGCTATTGCTTCTTTTCCTCTTTCGCTTAAATCCCAACAATCGATAATGGCATCAGCCTTTTCTGCCATATCAACAATCGAAAGGGTTCGCCGGTGTTCCAAAATAACCACCACTTTTTTCCCTGTCTTTTTAAGTTCTTCCAATAATAAATTTTGTTGCCCTACGGGATTAAGTTCTGCCCGATCGCCATATTCGTCGGAAACAAAGTATGCCTCTTTGGCCGTTTTATGGTCCCCTCCTACAAACAACAAAACAACATCCGCTTTTTTTGCCAGTTGCACGGCCTCCTTGATCAATGGCTTATCTTCTTCTAAACTATAAAGGGTGGGCATTCGCACCGGCTTGCTGATTCCGCATCCTTTGGCATAACTCACTTTAACCCCCTCCGGAAGCTGATTTTTAATCGCGGTAATATTTTCTTTATCGGCATTGGGACCAATGACTGCAATATGCTTATAGGCCTTAGGATGCATGGGTAGTGTTCTATTTTCATTCTTTAACAGTATTATGGATTCCAAATCGACTTCTAGCGCCAAATCCAACGTTTCTTTTGTTCTTGTTTTTTGAAGTGCCAAAGAAACATCTACATACGGGTTATCGAATAAACCTAACTTGAATTTTGTGAGTAACACCCGCCTTACGGCATCATCAATTAATTCCAGTAATTCCGGTTTATCCTCCACCATATTTTCCAATAAGGCATAACCATCATTTCCATATAAATCGATATCCATCCCTGCCTTAAGCGCCATTTCTGCAGCAGCTTCAAATGATTCAGCTACTTTCATAAAATGGTGAAGGCGCTCAATATCTGTGGCATCGGAAACCACGTATCCATCAAAGCCCCAGTAATTTTTTAAAGTGTCTGTAAGCAACTTTCGGTTGGCATGACTCGCAACTCCGTTTATATCGGCATGCGATGCCATAATACCCAACGTTTTAGCTTCTTTTACGGCAGCTTTAAAGGGAGGTAATATTTCGTCAACAAAACTTCGGGGGGACATTTGCATAGAAGCAAAGTTTTTTCCTCCTTGCACTTGTGCATATCCGGCAAAGTGCTTGGTTACGGCACCAATATGCGTGCTTTTTAAGCCCAAGTTATGGCCCTGCACACCTTTTACCGCGCTTACCACCATGCGAGAGGTCAGATAGGGGTCTTCGCCAAATGTTTCCGTCATACGACCAAAACGAGGATCCCTAACCAGGTCTGCCTCGGGAGAATGACACATATGAAGGCCACGTATCCGTGCTTCCCGGCCAAGTGCGTCCCACAGTTGCTTTACCAGCTCCGTATTAAACGACGAAGCCATGGTCAGTGGCCTGCTAAAATGTGTATTCCCTTTGGCTTCCACGCCATTATAACACTCTATAATAAACATCGCAGGAATACCGAAACGGTTGTGCTCTATTATATATTTCTGAAGTTTATTGCACAAAATAGCACCTTGCTTTGGTTCATATGCAGTTCCTGCATTCTTAATGCCTGCAATTCCATTTTCGATATACTCTTTTGCCTCATCATTTACATCAAGTTCCCCTTCTTTATTAAGATGTATACGGTTACCGGAATGAAAAATACGCATCTGGCTGATCTTTTCCTGAAGGTTTAACTGACTCAAGAGGTTTTCGGCACGTTGGGCATCAGATAAATTACTGTTCCTATAGTCATTCGGATGAAAGTTGTTACATGCACCTAATCCTAGCAATACAATAAGCAACCCTATAATTGATTTTAAATTCATTGTGATTTTATATAATTAGATGATGGATTTAGTTTAGCACCTGCAAGAAAACTTACCTTTACTCAAGTCTTTAACAAGAAAGCCTCAAAAACAAGGCTTGTACAGCCAAGCCTGAAAAAACGGAGTCCCGAAATAGGTTTAGTAGGTTTTAATTGAAACAAAACATACTCGGAATGCGTATTTTTAGGCCGGCGTAACGCAGTACTTGGGGTTTTCCTGCCAAAACTTATTTTATTTGGTTACCAATACCCTCGTCAATCACTTTACCTTTTGATTTTACCTTAACTCCTGAACTCTTAGGCGAGAGATAAACCGGATAATCAGTTAGGTTATTCAATTCAAAATCTGCCCCTTTAAAATTATTTTGGTGCGGAAAATTTCCGTTCAATAAACGAATGTTTCCTTTATCCCCACCAACCATTATGCGCAACCCATTTTCAACAGCTTCAGATGATCCTTTCAGGGTAATCTTATGACCACTCCCACCAATATATGCTACACTACCAGATCCGTTATAGTAGCCATTTTCAGCAGGTATGATGGTAATATCCGCATGATAACCTTTGTCATTTCCATAAGTGCTCGCATAAACAGGCCCATAAGCACAATCGGCTTTACAATTAACCACATCGCCATTTCCTAAAGAATAGCCGTTTTCACATCCAATAACAATACAACCTTCAACATATTTCTTTCCGGTAGCATGGGCAACTGTTACGCCTGTGCGCATATTTTTAATGGTACAATTCAATATAGTAGGATTATCAGTTCCTCTCTTAATTATTTCGCCATCAATAATAGTAGTGCCCCCATTATACGCACGAATACCTGCTTCTCCCAGACTAAGCATATATCCGGCTGGCAGCCTATATCCCCAGGTAGTCATAAAATCAATATCGAATGCCGGACCTGATGTTTCTGCCAGCATATCATCTGTTTTACGCACGGCTCCTTCAATAACACAACCTTCGATGGTTGGGTAACTGGCCGCCTGCATAAACATACAATGTCCATATGATCGATGAATGATGGTACAGTTTTTTGCATGATTTCGTAAACCACGCACAAGAAAAGCAGAGTGTTTACGGTGGTTTATCATATTGTTCTTGCCTCCTTTACCAAAAGCATCGCCATAACCATATGGATAGGATCCTTTAACCGTCATGTGAAAGCCTTCAATAAGGTTATCTTTTCCATCCATACATACCCCTAATGCTCCTTTATTGGGTCCATCATACACCGAACCAACATCTACCATGGTAAGATTTTTTAAAACATTGTTGTTACCGGTTACTACTACCTCATGCACCCTGTATTTTCCAAAACAATTAAATACAGCGGTTTCAATATTAAGGGTTACACCGGTAAAATCGTATGTACTGTTACTTCCCGAAAAAAGCAACAAAATCTTAGCCCTGTCTTCACAATCACTTGTTCCGTATGTTCCCCCCTTGATATCTTCCGTTGTAATTGAATAGGTTCCCGGTTTTAAAACCACATTCACATGGTCATCATCCAGGTATGGCAATAATTCTTTCAGTGAATTAACGGTTCTTGAAAAAGCCGAGGAATGCAAAGTGAAAAACATCAAGAGTAACAAAGTTAATATCTTACTTAATTTCATGTTATTTTGTTTTGTTTTGTTTAAAATCAATTTCATATAAAATATAATTAATAGTATCGAACCTTTATTTATGTTTTTATTTTTTCACACCTTATGTTAGTTTGAAATGATTAGAGCTTTTTTACAAGGTTCTGCCAATCGAAACTCCACCTGGTATATATTTTGTCTGTTCATATTACCGTTACGTTCAATATACGAACCATCCTGCCGGAACAAATGCATTTTGCCCGGTTTAAAGTAGGCTGTAACCGGAATTTTCACAACCACGGGTTGATCGCCTACAAGCATCAGGCTTTGCTTTGTTTTTTCAATGGAAACAGTTGCCGGCGTGGTCACGGCCAATATTTCCCATTCATTATATTTTTTTTACCACATTATCTGTTCCTTTATCAACAACCTCTACTTTGGGGCTTGACCTAAAGCCCAAAATAATACTGGAATAATCCAAAAAATATTTTTCATGCCTGTTGATTACAGTTTAATAAAATACTTAGCAAACCGATATTTGCTTCTCATACAATATCTTTTTTGCCTGCACTTACTATTTATAATACTTTGATAGGTTAACAATTACGCATTTTTACGTATTCATCGTCGGTATAAAATATTAAGTTCGGAAAAGAACAGAATGGCTTGTCCTTTATATTTAACTTGAAATAAATACCTACATTACCAAAATCACCTCGTATTTATCAAAAAGCACACCGTCAAGTAAAAAAAACTTAACAATTCGATGTACGATTGTATTTCTATATTTTACTTCTCAACTTCAAAACTTATCTTACTTACTTGATATTCTTCACCATTCTTATCTATTCCATGTACTATAATTTGATAGGTTCCAGGAATATCAGATGTGGAAAATGAATAATACTGTGTTAGCGCGTCATTAAAAATCAAATTTGAATCCCAAAAAAGGCAGTTTCTTCTGTCTGGGCTAATGCTATCTGCTGGATTTTCCGATTCAGCACCTATAACTTTTTTATTCTTGTCGAGTAATGCACATTTAAAAAACATCCCGTTTTTAGGTAACTCAACACCTGCCATATCGTTGTTCTTAGAAAAAACACTAATAATACCGCAATAGGCCTGATCACCTACTATATAACCACTATTAATTAATTCAATACGTTCAACTTTGGATGTAATAATATTTAAAAAAACATCCTCATCCGATATAGAAACATTGTCTACTAACAAAAGAAAAGGCTGAGAACGTAAACTATTTATTTGACCATTATTAGAGAATAAAGTCAGTTTTTCTTTTGCATTCTTTATTTCCGGTATTAGTTCATGGATAAAATCCTTAATACTCACAAGGTCTATGTATTCTTCTGTGTAAAAAGTTTTGTCAGGCTCACCAAAAAAACTTACCCCATCCTTTTCTACATTGGTATTATCAAGTTCGCTTACACTCTCAAACAACTGATTTATTTGTGCATTAATACAAATCTCCTCCGCGACAAGTTTCTCCTTTTCAGAAAGAGAGAACTCAACATGATTCAAATTTACCGCACGATTACAAAAATCCAAATCGATCTCTATAGTAAGATTCAAGTCATTCTTTTCTGCATTAATAAATAATTCATCAGCGCCAGTTTTATCCGGTACTTGCAAATAAAAACGACCTTTAATATCAGTATATACTATTTCAAAAACCGGATTTTTACCTAATAGTGCCAAACTAACCAATGCATTATCAACAGGTTGTTTATCTGTTGAATTCAGTACTGTTCCACTTATAGCCAGTCCATTTATCTCTGGCATAAAATAAGCATCCTCTCCTTCACCAGGGTTCTTATAGTTTTGGATTATACATGTTTCCGTCAAATTTTTGGCACCTTCTTTCACCACTGCAACACAATAATTGTTTACTTGGCCACTATTATTATCCGTTTTCAATTCAACATTAATTCTCTCACCTGGTAAATACTTCAACTTGTCCAGGTTAATTTCAAAGTTTGGAATTTCACTTACCTCACAATATTTTATAGAATCTTCGCTTCGTTTATGATTTTGATTTAATACCGGGCTGGTCGGATTTATAATCTTCACTTGTGAATAAGCATATGATTCAGTAGGATAATTCCTCATCCACCTCGTATATGCTTTTAAATAATAAATACCGGTCAACAAATTATTGGGGATTTGCACAGTCCCAACTGCTTTATTTCCATCGATAGGCCATTTTAATTGTTGAACTGGCATACCATCAGGTTTTATTAATTCAACATAAAGTACAGTACTAAATTCCCTATCTGAAACAATATTTTTACGATAATTAGCTTGTAGAAAGATATCTTCTCCTACCGCATAAATGGAACGGTCGGTAAATAAAGTGACCTCCTCATGAAGCATATTCGACATTATTGGTATATGCGAAGGTTGTTTCACTTCTTGAGCAGCAGTTATTTTAAATAAACTCAATAGGAAAACAACGGTATATAAAATATGTGTGCTTTTATTCATTAGCTAAGTTTTATATCAATGATATATTTGAATTACTACTCAAAAAAATCTGGTTTAATCAATGATCCTCCCCCATAGGTACAATCAAAACAAATTGGAGATGCTATCATACCATTGACATCAAAATAAATTGGTTCATAAAGTGGTGGGTCATCCGGATCATATTCTTCGAGTTCACAATTTTCATTAAGCATTTCATTTAGCGGGCCTTTAAAATTTAATCGTTTTTCTGAGTATGAAGCTGCCCAAAAGAAACCTAAAACTACCTCATCCGCATCGTTCACGTTACAAATGTTACCCGTTACTGAACTTGGTTGGGTTTGATGTAAACCGCTTCCTTCTGAAACAATTACTTGTGTCTTACTCCAATAATCGTAAGCCGTCATGCTCATTGCATACTGCTTAACCAAAACACTATAGTTATAATTTAATTTGATGCCCGAAGCGTAGATTAGAGGAATTTTCTTTTTCTCATTAGATGATAAATTATCTGTTGATGCTGTATACAAATCCGACACTTCCTTTGTAGTATAACAAACCGATAAACTATCCGTAGGTTCTTCAAAATAAATACTGCCCGTGTAATCATCGGAATAACGCATTTCTGCTATTAAATATGGCGAATGATGTTCCCATGTTTCCTCCAATATCCATCGATAATAGCCAGTTGCACTTTCCTCTGCTTTTAGATCGGCATAATATTGCAAACCACTCTGACTTGTTAAGGATGATGATTGATATGCCTCCTCAATAAAATAGAGGCTATCCACAGGGCTACTTTCATAGAGCGTTTCGAAATCGGAGGCATACTCTTTTCCTTCTGGTGTGATAACGTTGATCATAAACTGACTTCCAAACGGCAGTGCCTCTGGCGGTATTTCAGCATGATAATTACCATCGCTTGCTTCTTCGTAGGTAAATTCCTCGCCCTCGGCATTGGTTGCCCACACAGTGCATCCAGATACCCAATTGATAGCACTTTCATTAAGAGAAGTTGATTTGGATACCAACACTGTTTGTATACTGTTGCCTTTAACAATACTTCCATCCACCACCAAAAACTCCGTATTACCCTGAATAGGCGGATTGTATACTTCAATACAACCGTATATCATCACACTCAATAGGAACACAGTTGCAGTCCGCAGCAACTTATAATTGCTTAAAAGTATGGAATGAAACACCATATTTTTAATGAGCTTATTGCGATATATTATTGATAAATACTTATTCTTTAGCATAGTTCCCAAATTTAAAATTCCATGATAGGCTGACGATAGGTTGTCCGAATATGGATAATTTATAAGCCTGCATATCGCCATTATTCGATTCGTAGTACACCGAATAGGCATTTTTTCGGCCGGTAACATTATAGATATTTAACGTCCAAAAGCTATGTATCGCTTTCTTTCGGCGTAAATTACCTTCCAGGTTTACCGATAAATCTACCCTAAAATAGTCCGGTATCCTATATCCATTACGATCAGAGTAATACAGTATCTCCTGACCGTTTGACTGATAAGATGTAATGGGGTATGTGATGGGTCTACCCGTACTATAATCAACAATGGTTGAAAAACTCAGGCGCATATTTGAACGTAATGTGGCGGTAAGATTAAAACTGTGTGGCCGGTCATAATTAGATGGATATGCCCTTCCGTTGTTAATCGCCTCTGACGGCAAATCATTATCCACCTTAACCATTGATTTTGAATAAGTATAGGACATTCTTCCCGAGAACACACCACTTGGTTTTTTAAGCATAAATTCCAAACCTTCAACATCCTGATTCCCTTGCAGCAATAACATTTCAGTTGGGTCTCCCGAGAGAAAGTCCACACCATCCTTATACTCAACTATATTATTCATGTATTTTTTATACACTTCAACAGATGCTTCGAGACCACTTCCGGGCATATTATGATAATAACCTATTGATAACTGATTGGAAACCGGTGGTTTTAAATGATAGTCGGCAAGCTTCCACATATCCGTTGGCGCCATAGCAATTGTATTGCTCAGCATAAATACATATTGCTTGTTTCTATTGTAAGAAGCCTTTACCGAATTGTTAATGCCTAGTTGATAATTAAGCGAAAGACGCGGTTCCAGGCTCGAATATGATTTTATTACCTCTCCTGAGCCATAAGACTTAGTTTCTTTGATATTATTTTCATCTATAGGTGAATCCGGGTAATATACATTTACATCCTTTGCTCCCAAATATGAAAACATACTGAATCGTAATCCGGCATTTATTTTCAACTTTGGTAACAGTGAAAACTCATCGCTGACATAAAGAGCCGATTCTACACCTCGTTCCTTACCCATTTCTATTGGAACTCGTGAAGATTCATTATTAAACGGTAAAACATCTCCTCTATCCTGATGATAGAATATGGAGTTTACTCCAAATGAAATCAAGTGGTCTTTCTTTGTATTATAAATCAGGTCTGCCCTTAACTCTGAATGGTTCAGCTTAAACTCCCGCGTATAAGCTTCTGACGGATTGTCTTTGCCATTGTGTTTGTTCAGATATTGGCTATGTACCAAAGATACATCACCATTTAGTGAGGAAGAGAACAAATGTTTCCAATTGACTGAAACGCCTGTATTTTCATAATAGTAATCATCGGTTGAAGCCAGTGAAAATTCATCCTTACTCCTATAGAAAAATGTTTTTAAAGAGTTCTTTTGGTTAATCTCTGTATTAAAAGATGCGCTTAAATCATAAAAGGCTGCATTACTATTTTGAATATCAATATCGTCAATCTTTGATAACAACCAGTCTGAGTATGTACCTCTGTAGTTTAGCACAAAGGTGCTTTTATCTTTCTTTATAGGTCCCTCTACAGCCATGTGTCCGGTAACAAAACTAATCCCCCCTTTTCCATAGAGTTCCTTTTTATTACCACTACGTGTATTAATATCAAATATGGAAGATAAACGACCTCCATATTTTGCGGGTATATTACTTTTATATAAAGAAAAAGCGTTCACTACATCAGAACTAAACGCCGAAAAGAAACCAAAAAGGTGCGATGTGTTATATATGGGAATTTTATTGATGTAAAACATGTTTTGGTCGGCCGTTCCCCCTCTCACATTCAATCCGGAAGACCCTTCACCGGCACTTTGAACTCCGGGAAGCATTTGCGCTATTTTCAGGATATCCTGCTCTCCCATTACAACCGGAATATTTTTAATGCTTTTACTTGTCATGCGCTCAAATCCCATCTGCATTCCGGTCACATTATTGTTGGCTCCAACCACTACCTTTACTTCCTTAATACTAAAATTCTCCTTTTCCATCGCTATGGAAAAAGCTCCATCAGAATATACATCAAGATAAAACTTCTTTTCTTTCATTGACATTGACCGGGCAACTACTTCATATTCTCCCTGCTTTAATATTAAATTAAAGTAACCGTCGATATCAGTTGCCGCCCCAATATCCTCATTTTCGATATAAACCGTAGCACCTATTAAAGCATGCCCTGTTTCCAGATCGGTTATTTTTCCGCGAATCGCACATCTTTTGCCATTCGTGAACCTTTTTCCTTCACCTACTTTAATGACAGTTGGGCTGATGAACTTCTTTCCTTCAATATAGTTTTTCTCTGCTTCAGTATATTCATCATCCGTTTCGGTAATAGTTGATTGGTATAAATTAATTTTTGAAAAATAATCGGGAAGTTTTTCTACAATTCTTTCCCCGGGGTATATGATGATGTTTCTTTGTTTATCGATATAAAAGTTTAAGCCTCTTTTTTGAAGGATGTCATTTAACACCTTTGAAAGCTCCAAATTCACCCCGGAAACACTGACCTCTAAATCTTTAACCCATACATCATTATATTGGATATGATATAAAGTTTGCTTTTCAACCACGGCAACAAACTCACTAAATGTGGCATTTTTTAATGAAACCGAAAGCGTCACTAAATCCTTTTGCCCATAAACAAAAGAACTTACTATGGTTAGCAGAAAAATTAAGGTGTTTTTTTGCATAAAATCTGTTTATTAACTTTGATGTGATACCGATTGTATAATGAATTTTCCTGTTTTAACCGTTTTTCGATATCTTTTCACAAAAAGCAAGCAGGTTTGCCATGTCGGTTCCCGTTAATTTGTATTGTTTTATATCGTGTTCATTTATATACTTTGATATCTGCTTTTTATGCTCCGGGAAAAGTTTTATCAATGTTTTTTTCCCTTTAAAGATATAGTGAGTCCCATTTGATATCAGATAGAATTTTTTCTTCTGTTCGGAAAACTTATGTGCCATAAACGAGACTTTATGAGCAGACTCAGACCGATCTTTTTCCCAATAACACAAACAACTCATATCTCCATTATATATTTCTTCATAAAAGCAATTTCCTTTTCCATTCAAATTGCACTTCTTAAATTGGTGACCATCAATAACAAACTCTGAAATAAAATCTACCGGAGGCATATACGATGTCTTATAGTTGGAGTTTTTATTCCTTTGAACTAATAATGTCTGATCCCATACATTATATTTTAGCTTTAAATCTTCAAATTTTAAATTATGAATTACTATATGTCCTTTTTTATACTCATCCTGATTAAAATAGGGATGTCCGAGGTCGTTCACATAAATATTTTCAAAGAACTTACCGCTCACCAATACATCTCCCGTTCCGTATTTTTGACCTACAGCCTGAAATAAGTCCTCTCCCGGAGCCAACTCAACCATATAATGTTGACCTAACAAATCAATAGGTGAAACATATATACACAAAAGAAATAGCCAATTTTTAACTATATATTTCAACCACATAATTCTTTTTTTTATATTCTTTATCACGTTAACTCAAATAAGAAACCTATATTCCTATTCGTTATTACAATCAGTATTTGCATGTAAAAAATACCTAACCATAGTACTAATCTTAAACGAATGCAATCGATTGCGCACCATATGAAATCAAAGTACAAACTTTTTAATGTCTCTAGCCTTGAGTTCACTACGCTCGTTAACACCTTTCATTGATATACCATTATTCTTGTACGGGGTCAGTTGGGACATCGAATGCTAACTTCATTGTAAAAGTGATATAAGTTTTTTATCTATATCTTACACAATTACAAAGTTTGTATATGTTCCCTCTATAATCCATCATCTGGAATTTATCCCCATAAATCATGCGCCTCATAAAACCCTTCTGTGTCTAGGTGTACATATAAAGTTATACTCCCCTCAATAAAATCTCTACTCCCAAACAAAATTAGAAACACTAACGCTAACACTTGGAGGGTCCGCCCCATTCTCCTGTACTTCTGTTAAATCCCATAGTTTACCTAAAAATATTGTCCCAGTTGAGGTAACTGTATTTGCCATATTAATACTTGTAACACCTACAACTTTATAAGTGCCACAAGTAACAGATATTACCGCATTTCCAATCATAAAACAGATGGAACTTCTAATGATGCAATTCCAAGACATTGAGAAAATGTTTAATCCCCTACAGTAATACAATTTGATAATCCACCTACTGTTGAATAACCTATACCGTTAGCAAAAACATTACTTCATGTGGTAACTATCTTATCGAGATTAATGCTTGTTAAACTAGGTTTATCTCTAAAAGAATGATCTCCTAATGTAAGAACAGTTGATTGTAAATTGGCTCTTTCTAACGCATTATTACAAGCATCACCCGAACCCTTGTTAAATTCGACATCAACAATTACACACCCCTTACCGAAACGCTTACTTTTTTTTGCAGTATCAGTTTCATGCCGCTGGACATAGTTGCTATAGCAACAATGTTAAAGGTTTTATCCAATATTGCTCCTTTGGGAACCTGATAATTAAACATCCCGGTTTTTCCGGAATTAGAATTACATAAGGTTAAGTTTTTATGGAAATATTTTCCCTCGATCAGTTTCCCTTCATAAAACTCTACATTTTTAATTCTTTTAGCACCTTCCCCAAGCAACGAAGCTTTTAACTTATACATGTTAGCAGATCTGATTTCATCAATTTTTTGTATGCTCAAAGCAGGTTGCTCACGTTCTTTCCCGAGATTGGTATACTCTTTTAAGCCCGTACCAACCATACCTCCTTTGTAGTAATATTCGGCTGTTAAGTTTCCACTACGGTCGTACCTTTTACAAGTACCGTTTAAGTTGCCACTTTTGTATTCCTGTACTTTCCATATCTTTCCATTAGAATGGTAGGTATATCGACTACCTTCTTTTTTGTTGTTTACATAGTTTATTTTTTCGTACACATTCCCTGTCTTTGAGTAACGAATACTAACACCGTGTCTGACCGTTTCACCCTTTTCGTTTTTCATGAGTGAAACTTTCCATTCCACCGGAGAAGAAGGATCGTTGTTAAAATGTTTTTTTTGGATAAAAGTTCCATCCGGATTTGCCGCTGCACTTTTTTTTGTGGTTTCTTTCTGAGATCCCAAAAATTCACATCCTGTCAGGAAAAGTGTAACGGTTAATAATGCTATTGCTAATTTCATATTATAATAATTTAATAGTTATCCTGTTTTGAATCAATTTTGTACCACATTATCTGTTCCTTTATCAACAACCTCTGCTATAGGGCTTGTTACTGTGCATCCTGATGAGTATTTGGTGAGTTCTACAGGCACACTAGTTTCATTTATTAACTGTATTGCGGATGCATTGTGTTTGCTTTGAAGCTCCGACTCTGTGCTATTTGTTTCATTATATCTATATCCTACGTAACCAATTTTCATTGGCATGGTGTACATGCTCATGTCCTCGGTAGCAGTAATTTTTATTTTATGATTTGAACCCGATATTTCCATAAAACTATGGGTTCCCATAACTGATTCAGCGGAGATCAATTCCAATTCAATATCCGCATTTTTCTTATTGCTATATGGAATACTCAATATAGGCCCAAATGCTGCATCTACTTTACAGTTTCGCACAACTGAGTTTGAAGGTACACTGTAACCGTGATCGCAACGCGTTACCACACAATCCGTAACAGTAGCAACATCACTGGATATTGTAAGGGTAATACCTCCCCGCATTTTATCCACCACACAATTCTCAACTGTTATTTTGCCCGTACGCCTGCTCACACCATTAACATCGGTTCCATCCAGATATGCACGAATACCGTCTTCTGTAAGGCTTAGCATTTCACCTTTGGGGATATCGGAGCCTTCGTACCAATCAGGGTACATTCTTTTAAAATCATGGTCGAATGCGGGACCACTGGTTTCTTCGTATATTTCATCGGTTAAACGCAAAGCTCCTTCCATATTTACATTTCGGATAACCGTGTTTTGCGCGCCATGAATATGTATACCATGCCCAAAGGCAAATACCTTGAACATGCATCCATCTACCCATACATTATCTCCCAAGATGGACATTGCTGAATGTTTATACAAAGCAACAGCAGATCCTGATCCTTTACCATACATATCCCCATATCCATAGGGTGAAGAACCGCGTATGATAATCTCACATCCAAAAAATGAGATATTATTTCCATGAACTTCAAATTCCGCAAGGCTCTTGTAAGGCCTGTCTTCACCTGTATTTTCGAAATGCCCACCGTTAAAAATCAAGTTGCTGCCATCTATTCGATAGGTGGCAAACTCGTGCGTACTTCCGGGTCCCATGTTTCTGAGCACGGATGTTGGAATGATAATTCTTACATCATTAAAATTAAACTCATTGTTAGATCCGCTAAAATGAAAAATAGTTTTAGGATCATCAGGCATATGATCTTTCACCACATATTCGCCTGGCAGCATATTAATTACCCTACCAGACATTTGACCGGCCAATCTAAGTTCTTCGATACTAGCTACAGTAATCGAATCAGAAGTTGGTGCTTTTTGTTCCTGAGTTAAACTTCCACCGTCTGCTACTTTTTTCAGAGCAGAAACTGCAGGATAATCAGTGTCTAACAATATTGTTTGCGCTTGACTTAAAACACAAAATAATAATAAAAAAATCCAAAAAATATTTTTCATGCCTGTTGATTACTGTTAAACAATATACTTAGCAAAACCTTTATTTGGTTCTCATGTAATATCCTTTTTGTCCGAACTTTCTATTTGAAATTCTGATATAGCTGCATGAGTATGCGTTTTTACATATTCATCGTCGGTATACAATATCACGTGATACAAGCTCAAGCTCGCCAGGAAACAGAATGTCTTCTTCTCCTTTGTATTTAACTTAAAATGAATACCTGGATAATCACCTGGCAATATAGAAATTTCATTAGCTCCATTAGGCCAGCTTTATTATATATACTTATTACCATTGTATGATAAATATAGAATACAGGCCAATAATTCCATTCCAAAATAATTCCTCATTTTATTCCTTGATTAAATATGTTATTCTCCGCACTATATCTTTATAAAACGGATGTAATTACCATCCATCCCTAACAAATACACGCCATTGCTTAGGTAGGAAATATCTATTATTTGTCCATGATAACCGGGTATCTGACTCACTGCATTTCCGAGGACATCCAGTATCTCGAGATCCCCTATATAATTATTAATCCTTAAATTATTTTTCGCTGGGTTAGGAAATACATTAAACTCTTTCTCCTCGGTTGTAAAAACACCAATATCCGAATCCTTGCTAACCGTATTATTTTTAAATCCCAGGGACATTCCCTTTGTGTTACCTTGATTTACTGAGAAATAGGTTACACCTATCACAAAATAATGAGTGCCATTCGATTGAGGTACGATATTATCGACCACTAATTCGGAATCGGTAGTGTTACTATATATTTTATTACCAATACCTAAATTATCCTGTAACAAATCGGGATGAAAATCTTTAGCACTGCCTTCTACCAATTTTAGTTGGAGTTTTGCATAACCTGACGGCATGAATGTTTCGTTATCTATACCAAAAACGTGTTGATTAAAATTGTACGTTTCAGAAGTATTCAATTCTAAATCAGGACTTATCAAATAAACAGCATCGATATCCGACACCTTGCCCAAATCCAGTTTTGTATAAATATTGATACCCTGTTCCGATACAACCGACCATGGGTTTTCAATGTCCCATACTGAGTGACAGAAAGTATAACTTTGACTTTCACTGCCAATTTCTACACTTTCAAAATCATTACCAGCACTATTCAAGCGCATTAAGTTTGTTGGTCCATCTATAATATGATAAGCACTTTGTGAATTCAATAATGTGCTGATACCAATTACAAATAGTACTATTAACCACCTCTTATTCATCTGTTAAAATTTATTTTCATCGGTCAGTTAACCCGCACCGCAGCACTGCGGGGAAATCTCAAACATATTAGATTCCCGAAAAACGGGACAGACTATCTGCTGAGTATAATTTAGGATAATCAAATTTGCATGCTCATTTCATCTTATAGATTTTCAATAATTTACATGATAAAAATACATGTAAATACCTAAATAAAGTAGGGTGATTGTTGCGTGTTTTATAATTATTGTTGCGAACTATATAGTAGGTGGTATGCAACCTTTTTAAGCTAATGATGAGCATAGATAACTAAAAGTGTGATTCAGAATAATAAAGGAATTAATTATCGAGTAATGGTCAAAAATTATATTTCTGAAATCAAAAACCTGACACAAAAGATCATGCGTCAGGCTTTATTTTTCATTAAACCCGGATTATGTATTAGAGGTTCGTCATGAGCATGGCAAGTACAATAAAACAAGGCATTACTGAAACGAGGCATCACTTGTCCCGATTACTTTCGGGAGCATCGTTCTGGTGGGTTGAAGTGATGCAACGAAGTGCCTTGTTTTAAAGTATTTTCAATGTGTAATAGAATTTCTAATGCATATGGCGGGTTAAATACAAATTTAACTATATACCATTATATTCCCTATAGTTCTTCTTCAATCACATCCGCTGTTACTTCTGTAAAATTCTCAGGAATTGTTAACGGTAGAAACCAATTGGCCTGATCACTCAATTTTTGCTCCATAGTAGCAGCGGTTCCCAAATCTCCTACCGCTGTATATTTTGAGGCAACCGCCTTAGCTAGTATGCTTGCATCATTAAAGTTTAAAGAAGCTCTGACCAAATCACTATATCTATTTCCTTCAAACGCTGTTTCTAAAGCGGCTTCATTAAGGATAAATGAAGCTACCTGACCAATAGAATCTGTTAATGTAGCCGCAGTTTCATCAATTTCAAGTGGTGCCATACCTACACGGCCTCTAATTCCCAGATTACCTCCGGTCTGTAAACCACTTGAATTTGTTATCACATATTCATCTTGTGTGAAATTCAAAAAATCCTGAGTATTACCCGTAAATCGTGGAGCACCCACTGTTACTGCATCGTCAAATACCCCTTGATTAATAACTGCCAATGCATGAGCAGGGTAACCTGCCGCATTAATAGCCTCGGCATATTTTAAATAAACATGTGAAGCCCGCTGAAACATAAAATAATCATAGTCGTATTTTGCAATCCTGGCTTCCTCGCCTTCTCCAATATAAGAACCTAGTATTCTATTGTCACCTTGCTCATAGGCCAGATCATCGTAATATTTGTATTGCACACTCCAATTAGAAATCAGTGCGGCTGAAGGTTTTACCTCAGTAGTTAAAGTCTCATAGGCCGTATTGTACTGCCTATAGTCATCATAATATCTGGTTAACATGATATATTCAGAACTGCCTGGATTTTCCTCGGCAAATATATTTGCCCAATTATTTTTATTAACCGAATAATTACCGTTTTTACCGCTATATGTAACACCATAAGTGGAAGTCAGATTATATAACGAACCTGCTTCGTTAACATAGTAATCGAGAAATTGCTTATAGTACGTTGCAGCCATTACATAATTACCACCCCACAAGTACAAATCGCCTAAAAGAAGATCATTAACAGGAATTGTTGAACCAACACCAAGATCCGAAACATTATCAATGTTGCTATAAGGAAGTAAGTTATTTATTAAACTGTCAACCCCCTGGGCAATGGTTAATACAGGATAATTATCTTCTAAGTCTTCTGTACTTTCCACCGGCTCAACCATATAAGGTAGTTTACCATAGTTAGTCATTATTTGGATTTGAGCCCATGTACGAACCCGTAAAATAGAAACATAATAGGTTAACAACTCATTTTCGTACGCCACAGTATCCATTCGTTGAAGCGCATAGTTACAGTTATTTACAATAGAAAATAAGTTTGTGGGATCAACGTAGCTGTTATCTTCGCTAATATTGTGCGAATTAATTTTTCGCAACTCATCTTTTGCACCTGATGCTACATCCATTAAATCGGCACGTAGCTCGCCTAAAATCACATATTGCTCCGTGGCATCCTGCATTTGCGATAACACCCCGAACAAAGCGGATCGGGCTTCAATTTTATCATCACCAAGATAATCCTCGGTCAATAACACTTCTTCAGGATCAACATCCAATATGTCATCACATGAAGTAAAAACACATGATACAATAAAGAAGGTGTATAATATTATAATATATTTTTTCATCTCACTATTATTTAAAAGTCGTTTGTACATTATAAACCAATCTTAACACCGAAGAATATAGAGGTAAACTGAGGTGTTAAACCTGCATCGATACCTTGCTGATAACTTACGCCTGACATACTCACTTCGGGATCATATCCTAAATAGTCGGTCAAAGTAAACAAGTTATTGGCTGTAACGCTAAACGAAATATCCTTGGCAAAACTTTTCAAAATTTCAGGACTATATGATAAGCTCAATGTTTTTAGGCGAATGTATGAACCATCTTCAATCCATCTGTCAGAGAATCTTGAATTACCTGTTGGATCACCATATTCGGCACGAGGAATAGTTGTTTGCTGCCCTTCGACCTGCCAACGGTTAGCAACCGCTAAACTTTGGTTTGCAAAACTGCTCATTGATTCTGTTTGTCTGCGCAGGGCATTGTAGATATCATTACCTTGACTAAAGGTAAATACAGCGGACAACGATAATTTATTATACGTAAATGTATTATAGAACATTCCGGTAAAATCGGGATTAGGATCTCCAATTACCTGCATATCTTCTTCATCAATCACATTGTTACCATCAGTATCCATAAATTTAACATCGCCCGCTACAAACGGTTGGTTAAAACCTTCATAATCGACCCATGATAAGCCAGCCTGGTCAGCAGCACTTTGCGTAGCGTAAATTCCATCTGTTTTATATCCGTAGAACAACCCGACCGGGCTACCTTCCTGGTTAATAACAGTTGCTCCAACACCGTCTATCTCAATTATATTAGCGTTACCTGGTAAATAAACAATCTCGTTTTTATATTTCGAAATATTTCCACCTATATCCCATTTAAAGTTTTCGCTATTGATTAAACGTGCATTAAAACCCAGATCGAAACCTGTATTGCTCAACTCTCCTTCATTACTCAAATATCCGTCATACCCGTAAACAGGATTAACCGATGTATAGTTTAACAACTGATCTGTTTCGTTATTATAAAAATCAAGGTTCACCTGAAGTCGTTCGTTAAACAATCCAAGGTCAACTCCTACATTTGCTTTAACTGTTCTTTCCCACTGCATTGTGGTATTTGCGAGATTTCCACTTATTAAACCTGTACCCACCGAATAGCGTGTTGAAACAAAGTATGAATATGCATTATAATTACCTACCGCATCATTACCTGTTATACCATAGCTGGCCCGCAATTTAAGTTGATTCAGGAATCCAAGACCTTTCATAAAGTTTTCTGACGACATCAACCATGCAGCACCTACACTAGGGAAATATCCATAGCGAGTGCCACTATCACCTTGTCCAAAACGCGAAGAACCTTCGTAAGACATGCTGGCATTCAAGAAGTACTTACCCAAATATCCATAATTGATATTGGAATATAGGGATGCATATTTCCAGTTACCAATACTACCTGACGTTATGTAAGTTTCTTTATCACCACTTTGCAGAGAGGTAAACTCATCGTCACTGGAGTTGCCACTTTCGGAATAGGAGTTTTCGTAATTGTTTACATTATATCTTCCCCCTAAGTGAAAACCAAATTTATGGTTGTAGGTATTTACATTAAAGCTTACACGAGAATCGTTATAAATAGAGAAATAACGTTCAACTCTTGTTCCGGCAGAACGATTCAATACATCGCCATATATATTCTCTCCTGTTGTAACGCCATTACTAGGGAAGAAAACATCATCGCGGTTGTAAACGTAATTAGATCCAATAATCGAAGTTAACTTCAGATTATTTGTAAGATCGTATCCCAATTTAAAATTACCATATAGCTTATAGTTTGTGTTCTCGTTCTCCACCTGATCGGTTAAAACACTTGGGTTAGTATAGCCCGAAATTGGGTCCACGTCTTCGTAAATATCAGTAATAATTCCATCGCCGCCTATTACTGTGGGAGCTAAAATGGGCGCTTTTATAAGTGATGTATATATAGGAGATGTGCGTCCCAACATTCCGTCATCGGACAACTTATTTTTTTGATAGCTAACAGCCAAATTAGTCTGAATTGAAAACTTTTCTGTAACAGTTGACTCTGAATTGAATCGGGTAGAGAAACGTGTAGATGCCGTATTAGAAACAATACCGCTATTATCCATAAATCCAATAGACAAACCATATTTAGCAATCTCATCACCTCCGGTTACCCGAAAGAAATAGTCTTGTGTATAACTATCTTCAAATACTTCTTTTTGCCAGTTAGTATTATTGTGATACCGCTGATAGTCGGCAAAAGCCGTGTTTTCGTTTAAATAAGGTAATTGCGACAGTTCATTATCGGTATACAAGCCCGAGCTATTGATCTGGTTCACCAAATAGCTCTTATAATCTGATGACTCCATCATAGGAATATTGGTTGGGGCCATATTTAAACCACCTTGTACCGAGAAATCAATTTTTGTGGTTACATCTTTTGTTCGCGTTGTTTCAATTAATATAACTCCATTGGCAGCTTTAGATCCATATAAGGAAGTAGCATCCTTAATTACCGTAATATTGGCAATATCCTTCGGATTAATATCTGCTAAGGGATCATAAGTATACCCCTCAATTAAAGATCCTGCAAAGATATTATTTTCCATGATCATTCCATCAACAACAATAAGGGGCTGACCGGATGCCAATAAAGAGTTATATCCTCTTATAAACATATTTGATCCAACACCCGGGACTCCCGAACGATCTAGCGTTCGCATACCCGCAACATCTCCTTTCATATATTTGGCCACCGTACGAGAACTATTTTCAACATCACCTATTATAGAACTAATTGCATTGGTTACCGAAGAGCGTGATTGTTTTTCAACAGGCATTAAAACATTACCGAAGTTTGTTTTAAAACCCTCTTCATACAGTTTAATTTCCAGTTCTATTCTTCCTTTTAAAGCAACCTCGGTATAAGCATATGCCTGGGCATTTACCATAAGTGTTACTTTATAATTCGGAACGTCAATACTAAAGCTACCATCCTCCCCGGTAAATACCGATGAAAAAGTTGCTACAGAAACGTTTGCTCCAACAACCGGCTCACCGGAAGCTGCATCTGATACCTTACCTGTTACTTTTTGTGCATTTACCTCTTGTGCATTTACATCGAATACGGAAATGCATAACATAAATATCACTAAAGTATATATATGCCTGAGTTTTACCATAATAATATTGTTCATATCTATTATATATTTTTTATCTATTCTGCAGGAACTAATTCAATATAATCAATGCCAACCATTCTGTCGTAAAGTACAATCGCCGCATCTTCTACATCCATAATCACCTTAACCTTAACATAGTAGCTGTTCTTAGCATTATCGTCTACAAACACAGGAATGTCATAAGTATCACCTATTTTTACGCGCGCTTCAGAGTAGTTGTTGATAACTTCGGTAGGGATATCATAAACGGTTTTACCATCTGGTCCGTTAACGGTTACCTCAAATTTTAATTGGGTTTCTTTGGTAGCTCCAACAGGAGAATACTTGATATACAAGTCGTACTTAGCGGAAAGTACATTACTAAATGCTACCTCAAAATAGTTATTATCCTCATTTAGTGATTCACCAACAAACATGACCTTATTGGTAAAATCTCCTGAAGCTGTAATGTCATACTTTTTATTAATACTAAAATCAGACAAAGAACCAACATCTCTTCTTTCCGTATCTTCAACTTCGTACCTGACCGGTTTGTAAATCAAATCATTTACATCAAAAGTATAACTATCTGGTATCAATATGCTACCATTACTTAATTCTACCTCATTAGAAAGTACCGATTGATCAACATAAATCATATTCCCAAATGTATTGGTCACATATTCACCTGTCATCAAGTCTGTATCCATCCAGGGGAAATTAAGGTTATTGTAAATAGTTTGCTCTGTATTGGTTGTAACTACATCGTCATCAGGATGCGTATAAAAAGAACTTATCTGACTATAAGCATCGTTGTATACTACATCTGTTAACGCAACCAGGCTATAACGCTCTTCTTCGGAGTTTAAATTACCAATTACATCAAAATAAGTATTTGACTCCACAAAAACCGAATCGTAAACTGTTTGCCCCAAGCTATTCGTGCCGGTAACAACACTATTATCTTTGTCGAACAACGTCACATTATATTGTGTCAGAAATTCTTTCATCCCGGGAAAGTCATCCGAGTTGGTAAAATAACTCCAGATATTTTCACGAACCAAAGCGACATCACTTATTTTATGAAGAATTCCGTTGCTACATAAATTGTCATTGGAAGTAACATCAACTCCTGAAAAGCTACTGGTTCCATCTTCATTTATGTACTCTATATATTTGTTATTAAGCACTTTTACCAGTCCGTCTTCAATTTTACTGGTAGAAGCAAAAGAATACATACTTATATGATTACCGATCAAGGCTTTAAGTCTTTCCGGATCATCTAATATTTCTTGTGGCACATTAGTAAAAGCCTCGTTAACCGGTGCCCATACTGTAAAAGCCTGATTCTGTGATAAAACTTCATCCAAACCGGTCTGACTTAACAAATCTGCAAAAGTACTTAACTCGGAATCTGCTTTTATTAATGCTAGCAAATCGGTATTTAACCTGCTATCACTTTGCTCATAATGATCGTCCCATTGCTCGCTTTCACAAGCACTCAAGGCAAAAATCACCAAAAGAGCTAGCAAACTATGTAATATTTTTTTGTTCATCTGTTTAAATTTATTTTCATTTGTTACTTGACCTCTCCCAATGAAAGTGGGAGAACAAGCAGATAAGTTAACTCGCAATTAAAGATTACCTGCCTGTTATATAGATATAAAGTATTATTAATCGACCGGTATAAATTCAAAATAATCAAGTGGTATACCACCGCTCTTCACGGCTACTAATTTTATCTTATGTCGTTTTTGTACAGGACATAATAACTCCTTGGTAATAATAAATCTCATACAGCCATTACTATCACTTTGCTTAGTTCCAGCCTTATTGGTAATCCATTCTTTTCCCAAACGCCATCCGTTTGCTTCCATGGCCACTGAATCGGGAGCGCCTACCTGACTAGCTTTTTTGGTTACATCATAAATAGAACCAACCGGTTCATCGTCCCAATACACCTGGAACTTACCACGGGCGTTATTTCCACCATTCGAACAAACCAGGAACTCATACTTTCCTTTTGCTAAAATTGGGGTTATAAATTCGTACCAAACACAACCTCCCATGTCAAAGAAGTTCCAGTCAAGGTTAACGTTTTTTGACCTTTGTATAAACCGTACCTTGTTTGTTGGAGGATACCAGTCAACTTCTGAATATTTATCAGCTGTTACTTTATTCATACTTCTTATTGCCCTCGAAATATATTCCGGCTGTGACGAAACCGGGTCGAATAAGATATGTTTGGCTTTAGGAATAAAAATATCCATTAAGGTATCTACAGTGTGATACACCCCATTTTTGGCAGGATAGTTACTATAATCGCTCACCAACGACACCCAGGTTTCAACTTCTCCTCCTGTTTCCGATTCATTAATTTTTAATACATCATCGTTTTTATCTACTTTGATGGCATTGTTCTCCAACACGGTACTTAAATAACCTTCATCGGGGATATCAGCTGAATATAAAAAGGAAACGGTTGCATGGTAAGCCATCCAACGATTTAAGCCGTTGGTCACCTCTTCGTAATCTGTATCTCCTTCGGCATATTTATCTGCCAAATCGTCGAATGAATTAATGCCAGATAATGCAAATACAGAGTCGGTCTCTGCAAAAATGGTAAAGTTCTTTTTATTACCGGTTTCGGTTAGCTTAACCGAAAAATCATCATATAATCCCGTTTTCTTTAAAGCTTCAATAAAGATGGTATGCTTCCCGGCCCTCTCGATAACTACAGGAACCGGATCGGAGTATGGTGTTAGTACCTTATCGATACAATGAATATAACCATTGTCCGATCTGATATCATATTGCAAAAATTTAGCTTCACGATTAATGATAAGGTTTCCTATTCCACCACCTAGCAGGTACGACGATGTTAAATAATCTCCTGTATAGGTTGTGTCCGGCATACGTCCTTCGATAAAGCCGCTAGCACCCACACTTTTTGCCATGGTATGAAACTTAACCAGTTCTTTTACCTCTTCAATTTGTTCCTGGGTAGTTAGTTCACTCACCAAGTTTACGCCCCATCTTTCTTTGATATATGGATCCAGTACTTCGTTTACTGGCACAAAACAGGTGTAAGATCCATAAGACTGTAATGATGTATAGTACCCGGTTAAATGAAGCATTTCAACAAAAGTTGAAAATTTTTCAGGACTCGCATCCAACGTTTGTGCAATCGTTAACTCATCAGTTGTTAAAAACGTTTTGTCACCCAAACCGTCGTCACATCCAACACCTGCAATAAATACCAGAAGTATTGTACTTATTACTATTCCTGACAATTTTATTATCCTTTTCATGCGTCTAAAATTTATTATTAATGTTCGCATATCTGCCTTAACGGCAAACAGGTAACAAGCCTTCCTGATTTGTTCTAATCGAAATAAAAATTTATTGGCCTGTTTCATATCCTAATTTTTTAATATCGTTCTTTTAACTCTCTCTTAATAACACTTAGTTTAGATAGTATGGATTTTGCTCCAGGTTCTGATTCAAGTTAAGTTCGCTTTGATAAATGGGCAAAAAGTATGATGCCGTATCTGAGTAATAACTTTCAATAACGTCATAATCATCTGCGCCTGCTTTTATTTCAACCAGTTCAGTAATCAGATAATGGTCTTCAAAATTATTTCTTCGTGCAAAACGCAACAGGTCGTACCAGCGTTTACCTTCAAACGCAAATTCTTTTTGTCTTTCCTCCAACAAGTCGTAATACAAATTTGTTACGTCCAGTGGGGTGCCTGTAGCACGCATATGTACCTCATTAATTAGGTCGTAAGCTTTATCCATATCCCTTTGAGTTTCTGATAAAATGTAAGCTTCTGCCTGCATTAATAATACATCGGCATAACGATAAAATATCCAGGTATTATAAAACTCTGTATAATTACGGAATATTCCGGCTTTGGCATCCACCCCGGCATACTTAAACACAGTACTTGTCTGCATATCGTAAGTCGCCCTGTTGGCCCGCACATCGTTTACATCTGTTGAATATAAATCGGTAATATCACTGTAAGGCTTTACTTTTGGGTCTCCATCATAAAAATAGCTTCGCAGCGTGCTAAAGATGTCATCAAACTGTAACTCAAAAATCCCTTCTGAAGAATTACCTTCAAAAAACATTTGGTTAAACCATTCACTTCCCTCAACCAGGCTGTATTTTTCTTGGTCGATAACTGACTGACACGCATCAATACATTCGTCGTATTTTTCCTGCCACAAATAAATATCGGCCAATAAAGAATAGGCCGCACCTTTTGTTAATCTTCCTTTATCATATTTAACACCCTCCTCGTACGAAACAGGTAAATCATCAATAACCGAAACAATATCAGCAGTAATTTGATTTAACACTTCACCTTCGCTACTTTTTACAGGATAGAAATCAGCCTGATCACTTAAGGTTGCCTCCTCAATAAAGGGCACTTCCTTATAGTTTTTTACCAAAATAAAATATACCAATGAACGTAAGGTAAGGGCTTCTGCCTTATAACGATTTAAAGCCTGTTCGGTAAATGTAGGATCGTTCGCTTTTGCCTGATCGGCAAATGCCAATACCATATTACAGTAGTTAATGGTTTTATAAAAATTAGTCCAACTCACATATCCATTGGTTGGATTAACATAATTCTTCATCAAATTCTGTGCACTGCTGCTGGCATCTATCGAAACCATCATTTCGGCCCTGGCCTCACCCCACAGTAAAACACGCTCCATAAAACTATTTTCATTCATGGAAGCATAGATACCGGCCACAGCAGAATTCACCTGTTCCTTATTCTGCCAAAACTCATCCTGAACCAGATCATCCTTAGGAGTCAAGTCCAAATAGCCGTTGCAGCTCGTAGTAAACATTGCTAAAATGCTTAATACTACTCCGATTTTTAAAATATATTTTCGCATAATTAATTCAATTTAAAATGATAAGTTTAATCCAACGGTAACCTGTCTCGATCGAGGCGTCTGGTTACTATCAAAACCTAAAGTCTTCCAGTTACTGCTTGCTCCTGTTTCTGGATCAGGACCAGTGTATTTGGTAAATGTTAATAGGTTTTGTCCAGTTACATATACATTGGCTCGGGTAAAACCTATGTTTTTCAAGAGGCTCTTAGGTAAATTATACTTCAGCGTAACTGATTTCAAACGTAAAAAAGAAGCATCCTCAAGATATCTGTCGGAACCCAGGTTGTTTTTTGGACTATTAAAATAGGCACGAGGGATATCAGTCTCGTCACCCTCAAATCGCCATCGGCGCAAGGTAGCCGTACTCTGGTTGTCGTAACCACTCATACTTTCGGTATTCATACGGGCCAGGTTTATCAATTCCTGCTTATATCTGAAGTTGAAGAACACATTCAACGAAATATTCTTATAGCTTACTCTTGGGCCAAATCCACCATGCAGTTTGGTATTTGCATTACCAATATAAACCACATCCAATTCGTTGATATTACCATCATGGTTAATATCCTCATATTTGGCATCTCCGGCCGCAAATGAATTTGAGTTATTGAACATCATTACCTTGGCTTCACCATTCATATCGTAAATGATGTCTCCGTTGGCATCTCTTGCGTACAAATCATCAGATGTACTATATACACCTTTATACCTGTAACCGTAGAACGAACCAATAGGATTATCCTCCTGTATGCGTCTTACATAACCACCTGAACCGGTTGACAAAGCGTTTCCTTCTTCCACATCCATGGCATCGGTTATTTCAACAATTTCATTTATGTTCTGCGATATATTAAAGTTAAAATCCAGCTTAAAATCTCTGGTTTTAACCAGCGTACTCATGACATTAAATTCCCATCCCTTGTTTTCAATGGTACCAATATTTAAATAAGCCAGCGTTGAATAACCTGAAGTAGTCGGGATGCTCGTATTTTTACTCAACATGTCTTCAGTTCGCTTTAAATACAAATCAAAATCGGCATCTAACCTTCCTTTAAACAAACGGGCATTAAAACCAAGGTTTTCCTGAGTAACTGTTTCCCATTTTAATCCGTCCAACTCAATACTTGAAGAATAGGCCGGACGCACATCGATATAATTATAGTTATAGGTTGAATAAACATTGTATTGACCATAATTAAAACCTGGTGAATTACCGTTTTTACCATAACTGGCCCTCACACTTAATTCATCAATCCATTGGGCCGACTTCAGGAAGCCTTCTTCGTTAATTAGCCATTTGGCGCTAACGCTTGGAAATAATCCGTAGCGGTTGTCATCTCCGAAACGGGAGCTTCCTTCATAGTTTATTCCACCACCCAGAATATACTTACCTCTATACATATAGTTAAAAGCCATACTATAGGTTAATTGTCGGTATTGGGTGTAACCCGATTCAATACTGTTTCCTGAACCCTCGATACGGGTATCGATAATTGGAGTTTGTAACAAAGTACTGGGGCTGTTGCTTGTTGATGCCTTATAGGTTTGGGTTGTTTTATCGTAAGTAATAAACTTACCATTGACAAACAGCGAGTGATCCTCGTTTAATTTTGGCATCCAGGTAACACGGTTTTCTGTTCTGACCACAAAAAACTCACTATCCGTTTGTGAAGATTTATTTGCATAGGAACCTGACCAATATGTACCTAAGGCTTCTTCCGGCACAAAGTGCAAGGTTTTATTGTTATTGGCATCAAACGAAACAATACCATCGTACCTTAAGCTTGGGGTAACATCATAGCGAACCCTGAAGTTAGGAGATATACGATTACTCTCCACATTATAGGTAGCTAAGTTAGCCATTGCAACCGGGTTATAATAAGTAATTCCGCTACCCTGGAAAGCATCCTCAGGCGTGAAATAAGCTCCGGTTGAATTTCCTTCTTCATCCAGCTCGTAGATAGACTGGTTAGGCATTTTAGTTAAGGCAACATTTCTGACACTGGTAGATGAATTACTAGTCAACTGAAAAGCTTTATCCAAAGAACCATGGCTAAAGGCCAGCTCTGAAGTAATTTTCAATTTATCAGAAACAAAATAATCTAATATCGCCCTGGTTGTAAACAGCTCATTTGCGGTTCCAATTGTGGTACCTTCCTGACTCTTATAACTCGATGATATACGGTACATCGCCTTTTCACCACCTCCGGAAATGGAGAAGTTATGATCTTGCGAATGTCCTAATTGGGTTATTTCATCTAACCAGTTTATATCTTTATTATAATAATTGTATAAATCATACGTAGGATCAAATTCAACTTGTGGATAAGTTCCTCTGTTGGCACCCAACTGTAAAGTTTCCTCTTTAATTAGAGTTGAGTATTGTCTTCCATTCAGCATGGGAATACCTTCAGGTTGCTGACTCAATGATCCACGGAAACCATAAGAGAAAACGGCTTTGCCACGCGCTCCTCTTTTAGTGGTTATCATTAAAACTCCATTGGCACCTTTTGATCCATATTGAGCTGTTGCCGCGGCATCTTTTAAAACCGATATTTCTGCAATATCATCGGCAGAGACACCAATTAATGCGGCGTATTCCTGCTCATCGGCCACACTAAAGTCAAAAGTATCGTCAAATTCTGTTTCAAAAGGAATACCGTTAATAACAATAAGCGGTTCAGAAGAAGTGTTTAAGGAAGAAGTACCCCTGATGCGTATTGACATACCGGCACCCGGGTCACCTGACTGCGCTACAATCTCCACACCACTCAAACGTCCCTGAAGCTGATCGCTCAACGATGTTGAAGACACTTCGGTTACGTCCTTCATATCGATGGTTTGCACAGCTGTGGCTATACGCTTAGGATCCATAGCAAACTCCCCGTCGTTTATCATTTTGCGGGCACTCACTACGAACTCATCAATCTGTACTGCTGTTTCTTTTAACTCGACGTTAATTACACCTTTACCTCCGGGCTCAATCGTTTTTGTATCAAAACCAATGAACGAAAATGATAAGGTGTTTTCTGCATTTCGCACCTTAATAGAGAAGTTACCGTTAAAATCGGTAATGGTACCATTGACAAAACGGTTGGTACTATTTTTTTCTGCAACCGTTACCCCTACCAAGGGTTCACTGTCAGTAGCTGAAGTAACCTTACCTCTAATGATAAGCCCATCTTGTGCCTTCAGCTCGGGTAGTGTCACCAGGTTTCCCAGCAATACTATTGTTACAATAAGCAATTTTAAACAATTGCTTCTTTTCCTTCGACAATTATCTGTAGCACCAGGCTGGCTTACAATTGCCTTTAATATATTTTTATAATTATTCATCGACTCCACCAACTTTTGGATTAATATTTATTGGATTTATTCGTTTCATAGTATTTGCAGCACTACTTTAAGTAACTGTCAATTTCATGTATCACAACCCGTTTCGAAAAAAGGTTTGTGATTCCCGAGGTTTTCGCGATTACATCGCCAGAATCCGTATCTTTTATCGTTACCTGTTGAGTGGCAAAATCATTTTCTATATCGAATGATAAATAAACCGGCACAAAATCAATAACTTCAGGGTAATAGAGTGAATTATACTCTCCCGTTGTCTGTCCATCCGTCGGTATTGGGTGCTGAATAAAATGAGTTTTAACGAAATTCAGCAATTGTACTGTTGCAATAGCTCTGTCAAGTTGACTCAACGTACTTAAATAAGCGGGATCAGGATCAGGAATCACCCCATCGGCAACAGCTTGCAAAACTGCATCATTATTAGGAGCAAATAACGTATATGTTTTTCTAAGGTCTAAGAAATTAATTAATGTAGCTCCGCTATAGGTCGTAAGACTCAGTTTAGCACCAGCCCCATCAATGGCCATCAGAAACTGCGAGAAGTTAGATGAGTTATCTTCCAATGCATCGTAAGTAAAATCAATTGGTGGATTAACGAATTTATCCGTTGCATAAAATTTACCATTCGATAATTGAGTTACTTCATCAAAATTAACATATTCACCATTTAACAAATCTCCACCCCCTTGCACCTTCGTACCATCAAAGTATACAAACTCACCTTTTTCTGTCTGATAATAATTTGCTTGATCTAAACCTTCTTTAATCATCTGATTCAATACGATATCGTTAATGGTCTCCTGAACGTAAGCCATTTCGGTACTGCTCGGCGAAGCACTGGTTGGATCTGGATAAGTTCTGTTATTGGAATCATCAGGATCTCCGGTTACCGACATATAAATTACTGACATATCTTCAGTATAACCTTCAATGGTAATTTTTCGGGTAGTACTATTGGGATCCGGTATATTCACCCATTGGTCGTTTCTGATTCCTAAAATGCTAAAATCAATACCACTTCCCTTTAGCGTATTATCCAATCCCATATTCTTAATAGAGCTTAACATAACCGAGTAATCAGTATTAAGAACCAAAGGACCATAAACAGTAGCGAAACTAGTTGTGGGATAAATTTTGTTCACTCCCACAAATAATCCATTACTACAGAACTTTGTATCCACAACATCAGCCTCATTCATATTAACTGTCTCGAGACCTACATTAAAAGTTTCTGCAAACTGGCTGGGGCATACATCCCAAAATTGAGTAAAAAAGTTAACATTCAGGAAAATACCCAATACATCCAAAGGCATATCATCGTAAGAATCGTAATTTTTAGCAAGCTCATTATCCTCTTGTAGATAATTTATTAAAGCCTCGTTTGTAGGAACCAATAAACCTGTTGCATCGGCATAGGTGCGATCCACATTATTCAATAACTTTGGCATGATCTCGTCGCTCGGGTCAAACGCCAGAAAATTATTGGCAATACCCGTTTGATAACGAATCTGGAAAAGAGAATCCTCAACTCCTGTATATGGGTTTTCTTCCAAACCCATATAGTACATGTAGCCAAAACGATCGAGCATATTTTTAAACATGCTATATTTGCCTCCATACTCTTCCGAACTTAGGTTCATATACATATTAGGTTTTGGCTCCAGCACCTTAGCCAAAGCATAAATCAACCCGTTCTCGGCTACAATTTCCGTCTCCGTAACTTCTGAATCAAAAACCCGCATCTCCCCTTCCAACAATTCTCTCTCTCCCGGGAACATATAGGTATAATCGCTTCTTTCAATAGCGTTTTTATCTGAATCGATATACAGATCCAGGAAGTAGTTAGTCGTCTTATTCCTAGTTCTACTTCTGTCAACCAGGTAATCTTTATTTTGCACTTCCTGCAAATAAGGATTCTCGCTACCTTTTACAACGTGCAACGAATCGCTGTAGAGGGTATATCTACGGAAACTATTACCGGCATACCATCCATTTTTATAAAACGTTAAGGTGGTTGTATTGTAAGCATCAATGATTAAAGAATACTTTACTATATCCTCTACTTTATACTGTGGCATCTCTGCAACAGAACTGTAACCATTCGCTTGTAAATATGCATTAAAAGCTTCATCTGTCGGAGCAAATGAAGTCCAGGATCCTCCAGTTTTAAGAGGTTCTGCATACTCTGTGCGATCTAAACATTGTAGGTAATGACTAAAATTACCCATACTTTCTAATTGCTGATATACAGGACCCGCAAGCGTATCCGGGCGTGCGAATTCCTCCTCATCTGGTCTACAACCTCCAAATGAAACAAGTAATCCCAACATGCATATCAGAAATAAATTTTGAATTTTTCCCATGATATTTATTTAAAAATCGATTTAAGTTTTCTAGCCATTAATTCCGAACTATTTTTTAGGTTTATTTCAGAACTTTTAAGGTTTCGAATGAGAGTTGATTCCTTTATAGAATCTGGACAAATACAAATATATACGGGGATACACCTAGCTGATATTGAATATGTTTCAAATAGCGTTGTAATTGTTGCACCCGAAGAGGTTTGGCGAACAAACAATATGTAACTAACTATTATAATGACCGTTAAAAAAAAATGAACATTTGGAATATCTTTACATTTTGCTGTACTTTTTAACATTTGTAACAGCGCGTCAAGTGCATAATTGCGAGATTTAAGTTTCAGTTTATGCTATATGTTGCATTAGATGCAACATATAGCATATTAGAATTACGATGGATTCTATCAAAGCAATACCCTTGCACTAATATTAGGGAAATTACATTAGGGAAAGTTTCCCAAAAACTAATGTTCTTTATTTTTATGTGATTTGCATGGTCGGGTCATTAGTGAGAATTCATTGCACTATTAACCCACAATACGTATAGGTCGTAAATGGAAATTGTTATAGTTTAATATCGGGTAGCTTCCCCGTAATTATTTCAAAATTTCTTTTCGGAGATAGTTGCATTGCTCTCGGCAAACTGCTTGGGAGTTTTCCCATAAAACTTTTTGAAAGAGGAAATAAAATGTGAGGAATCAACGAAGCCCACCATAATCGCAACCTCGTTGACATTGTATTCTTTACCGGCTAAAAACTGGGCAGCTTTTCTTAAACGGATTGCCTTTATAAACTGGCTTGGAGTAGTATTTGTCAAAGCCTTAAACTTACGGAACAACTGACTTCTGCTCATTCCGAGTTCAGAACTTAAACTTTCAACAGATAGTTGAGGATCGTTTATTGAGGCTTCAATAAACTCTTTGGACTTATCCAGAAATTTTTTGTCCAATGGTAACATACCATCATCGTCCGCTACCGAAGCTTTTATATCCGAATTATACTTAGCTGATATGTTTTTACGCAGTTGTAGTAAATTTGCGATTTGAATGGTTAAAAGGTCAATGCTAAAAGGCTTTTCAACATATGCATCGGCATGGTGAGTGTAGCCTTCCAATTTTTGATCAGGCGTAGCACGAGCGGTTAACAAAACGACCGGAATATGAGAAGTAATTATATTGGTTTTAATATGCTTACACAGCTCCAGACCGTCCATTTCGGGCATCATTATATCCGATAATATTAAATCAGGCATGTTTTCGTTTGCCAATTTGAGCGCTTCTTTTCCGTTCGCACAGCTTAAAACCCTGTAATTATATAAGTTATGTACCAAATATTCTCTTAGGTCGTCATAGTCTTCAACAATCAAAATCAAATCGGAATGTTCCGCATTTTTAGCTTTAATTTCCTCCCGAGCAATTTCGGCGGTTGTTTTCAGTATGGTCTCCGATAGCGGTTTGTCGGGAACGACCTGCAATTCAGAATCGATATAAGCCTCTCTTCCAATTGGAAAAGTGATGGTAAAGCAACTGCCTTTCCCCACTTCACTGGCAACCTGCTTTCGCCCTTTATGCAACTCAATTAAACTTTTTGTAAAGGATAGCCCCACACCAGCCCCTGTATACTTGTGATCGGCCTGATCGGTAGTATAAAAACGATCAAATATTTTATCTAAGTCTTTTGCTGGAATTCCAATTCCCCTGTCGGTAACTTTAATACTTGCTTCGTTATTTTCAATAATGACTTCCAAGTCAATTTCTCCATTTACCGGTGAGAATTTGACTGCGTTTGACAAAAGGTTAAATAATATTTTATCCAAAATTCCTTCATCGAACCAACCTTTATAACCTTCGGGGCGATTCGTATGAAAATTGAGTTTTAGGCTTCTGTTATTCGCTATATCATTAAAGTTTGCCAATACATCTTCTACATACTTTATTATATCTACTTCTGCCACATGCAATCGAATCCTGTTTTCTTCGATTCGTCTAAAGTCCATCAGCTGGTTTACGATACGCGTCAAACGTTGTGCATTCCTGTTCATTATATCAAACATTGAACTTAGTTGCTTATCCCCAAAATTATAGGTTGCCAATCGCTCCAATGGGGAGGCAATTAGCGTAAGCGGAGTGCGTAACTCGTGAGAAATATTGGTAAAGAAACGAATTCTTTTTTTGCTCAACTCTTCCAGTCTTTTATTTTCTTCTATTTCTTCGGCCAACCTGTTTTTTTGCATGGTACTGTTTTTAACAAACCTCCTATATACCGCCAAAAAAGCAACCAATATTAAAAAGTACAAAATAAAGGCAGGAAGACTCCTTGAAAATGGTGGTTTCACCCTAACGTTGATGAATTCCTTTTCTTTACTCCAAACGCCATCGCCATTTGATGCCTTTACTTTCAAAGTGTAATAGCCGGCCGGAATCTTGGTATAGTTGGCGATCCTATTATTACCGGCCTCTTGCCATTCCTTGTCGTAACCATCCAGCATATACAAGTACCTTGCCTTCTCCGGTGAAGTGTAATTCACCGCTACAAGCTCGAATCCAAAGGAAGACTGTTCGTTTTTAAGGATAATATGATCCGTTAAATCTATGTGTTTTTTAAGCGGGGAATTTTTAGTTCCTATGGGAACTGATTGGTTCAGTATGCGCATATCGGATAAGTGAACCATCGGGGCTATTGTATTATCTATAATTGAATCCGGATGGAACATATTGAATCCGTTTAATCCCGAAAACAACATATAGCCCTTCTCAGTCTTCAGCGAAACAAATTCTTCGAAAACGTTTGACTGCAACCCATCGTATTTATTGTATGTTTTAAACTCCCCTGACTTTTGGTTGTATTTTACAATACCTATCTTGGTACTTGCCCATATGTTATCGTTATCGTCAACCAGTACAGCACAGATATAATTTTTAGGTAATCCGTCTTTCTCTGTCAGTAATAATTCAGTTTCACCTGCTTGCTTAAAGCGCAGTAAACCCTTATTGGTTGCCATCCACACATAACCAGCCCGATCGCGGGCCATTCCATTAATCTTTATATTTTTATTTTTCTGAAGATCGGGGAGATTAAAAACGTAATCTTCAATTCTATTTTCGGTTTTATCGTATATATACAACCCTTTAGTCCAGGTACCTATCAGTATTTTATTGCCGTTATCGATAAAACACCTTGCAAAGTTCACATCCCTAAGGTGCGAAAACTTACCAGTAGCAGTATGATAGATATCCACACTAGAGTTAGAACCAATCCAAATACGATCCTCGCCATCTTTGTATAATGCGTATACATATTTGTCCGAAATAGAGTTGTTCCTGCCATCGGGCATGGCAAATTTACTAAAGGTAACGTTTTTCTTATCGAAGAGATAAATTCCATCGCCATAAGTACCCACCAGCAGTTTACCTTTTTCAAGTTCGTGAATACATATTACAATGTCATTGTCTAACCAGTTAGGGTTGGAAGGATCTGCTTTGTAATTGATGAAAGTACCATTTGCCTGATCAAATTTACTTATACCGCCTCCCTCTTTTGTTCCTACCCACAGATCGCCATCAGAGTCCTCATAGAATGCCCTTACGTTATTACTTAACAAACCAGAATCCGTAAAATCGAACCTGTAAAGATTAAATTTCTTTTTGTGTTTATTCAAGAAGTTTATCCCATTATTGTAGGTACCCACCCAAATATTTCCGGCCTTGTCGGGATAAATTATATTGGGATTTTTACTGTTGATGCCATTCGGTTTATACTTATCGGGCTGTAATAAACTCTTGTGTCCGGTATGCAAGTCTATGGTCTGTACCCCCAGGTCTTTTATGGCCACTATTAGTTTCTCGTCGTTGTAGGTGGCTATTGAAGATATCCAATTGAAATCGTCATTAGAATATTCTGATTTGTATGCCAAAGTTATACTGTCATCTTCCAGCTTAAATATCGAATGGTCGTGATGCGTCCCTATCCAAAGCGTATTATTTTTGTCTTGAAATAAACAAGTTATATGCAGTGAATCTATCTGACGGTTTTTGAAACCCATCTTCGTAAAAGATGCTGTTTTATTATGGTATGAATACAAACCATGATCGGTACCAAACCACAATTTACGGTTATTATCCTCATAAATAAATGTAAGCCCTTTGGGTGTATCGCTATTGATTTCCGAAAAATTGATAAACCTGTCCTCGTCCTCTATATATTTAAACAAGCCTTCGGAATATACCTCGCTAAAACCTTCCACCCAAACATTGCCCAAATGATCAACACAAACCACACCGTGGTAAAAGGGCGAAAAATGAACTATGCTGGAATCAGAAACCGGATAATTGCGGTATTTATAGCTTGTTTTGTCGAGTCTTGAAACACCAGACGAATTTACTACCCAAATACAGTTTCGTATAGTATCTTCAGCTATTGATGAAATGAAATTATCGTTCAAAGAATGACTGTCGCCAGGTATATGTGTGAAATTTTTAAAACCATACCCATCAAAACGACATAATCCTTCCGGGGTCCCAAACCACATGAATCCATCTTTATCCTGAATTATGGTATTTACGGTATTTGAAAGTAATCCATTTTCATAATTGTAGTGTTTAAATTGAAATGAGCTTGCAATATTGGCATATACACCATTTGCGGCTATAAGGAATAACAGCCCCCAAAAATAAAACAGTTTTACAGATATACAATTAACTAACCTGTCAAAAAGCACTTTACGAAATTTCAAAACATTCAAGCAACTGGTCCGCCATAATGAATTTTTAAACATAAATAGTCCTATTATTTGGAATCACCCACACCTTAATAATACAAATGAATCCACAAAAAACAATTAACACCCAATAAAAAAAATGGTAGAACAAAGTACTAAAACCTTATTACATACGAAAACAAAAAATACTAATTCTTATTTCTACCCCATGTACTCAGTGAATTCAATGTAACTAGTAAGCTACCCAACATCACCTTTTAGAATTTTGAATAATCTGGTATTACCTCCAGTGCAAGCGTTGGACTCTGATTTCCGCGGTAATATCTCTGCCGGATGGCTTTGGCGCTTGTGAAATCTGCAGGGAATTAACCCCATTGATTCACGAGAATTCATGAATAATGACGAACAACGCAGGCTTTAGCAGGGTTGATCCTGATTTTTATAAAATTTAATTAACGTTCGCCTACGGGTTAAAAATTTCGTGAATTTGTGAGGTCAAAACACACTTTTGGTCCACCACGTCGAACGTAAAGGAAGATGAAAAATATACGATATATCTGTTAATATTATTTACTTGCACTTAAGAACTATGGACTCAAATCAAATTTTTTAAAAAAATAACGCCCGCAACCATCATCTGCAGCCTTCGTCACCATGTAAAGATAATTACCATAATAAGTCATTGGATTACCTTTATTTACATAACTACCCCCGACCGGAGTCAGCTACATAGTATTCTAACTACTTCCATTAGACACCAAATGAATACTAACCGCAAACAATGTTTGCCAACTTGCTGTTTTTCATCCACGATTCTCATTTTCAAAGACCCGAGAACCATTTTGCATATGTCAGAATAAACTTGATTTTTAATTGGATTGATAAAAACGCGCAGGGACATTTGCTCCATTTTTAATACTACAGCAATTACAGATATATTTTTTTCATTTTCTAAGTGATGGATTATATTCTTTGGCATAAACCAATACAGTCGCTATCTTCAACGCTGATGACAGCCCCATTCAATTTATCCCTCCATTGATTTTTCCTGTTGGTGAGCTTGATCTGCCAATTCTTCCATATTCATCTCTTTAATGAAGATGAGTTCGTGACTGGCTTGCCGTGAAAGTTTCTCATTACACCCTCTTAACCTTTACAACACCAGTTCTATAGGCATCGAGCAAACGATTCAGGTTTTGTATTTGTTCGCGAATGTGAGTGCCAATATCGGTATCGCCAACTTGAATGCGATGGGTAGCATGTTCTATCATATTCCTGGTCGATACAATATCCACCTCGTCCTCAATGGCCTTTCGTTTTGACTCAAAAGGAGCATGCTCGGCAAGGATTAAATTGTAGGAATCGTAAATTAAGGTATATCCTGCGATACCTGTCACTTTTTGATAGGGCTTAGACATCCCGCCATCAATCACAAAAAGTTTACCCCCTGCTTTTACCGGGCTTTCTCCCTTGGTTACCTTTACAGGCACATGTCCGTTTACAATATGGGCAGTTTCCGGGTCCAGTCCGAACTCGGATAAAATCCGGCAACTGGTATCTTTGTCGTCACGGAGTTTATAATACATATTACTTTCCTCTTTTTGAGTTTCTTTGTCGTCGAGCAAGTATCGCTCAAAGGTAGCCATCTTCTTTTTCCCGAAAAGAGGAGAATCCGCACCACTCCACAAGTACCACATATAATCGCGATCTTTGCTCATTCGTTCAGGATGTTCACGATTAAAATAAGCACGGCGCGACACCATGTCGAATTGATCGCACAAGGCTTTCCCCTTGTACTTTTTCCCGTTCAAGACGACCTCTTTAAATTCACCTTTATCATCGAGCGGAATGCAACCGTGATATAATAAATTGGAATTATAGGACAAATACGTAGCTCCTTTTGAAAAAAGGGTTTTAATGTGCCGTTGCAATTTCTCGCAGTTTAAGAAAGAAAATCGAAGTTTCTCGGCCAAATCCCTTTCTTCATCCGTTAGTTCATATGGATTTTCGGGATCAACCGTAGGAAACGATTTATCTTTTAATTCCAGCTCACGGCCGCCTATAGTAACCGTTCCTTTTTCGTAATCTATTTTATCCAGCAAAAGCCGATCATCCATACCCATTTCAGGGTTTCGACGAATAATTTCTGCAGCCAGCTTCATTTCAATAATGGTTATGGCCTTATGCATCTTGCTGGTCAGCTTAATATGTGTGGAACCCACATTCTCAGGCGGTGTATTCATGGGAATAAATGGATCGCAAGGATCCCCTTGGTAGGCTTTCATGGCAAAAGTGGCCAAGGGCATCAGGTTTATCCCGTATGCATCTTCCAATGTATCCAGGTTATTGTATCGCGCACTTAAACGTATTACAGCTGCGATGCTTGCACGAATCCCGGTAGCTGCCGCCATCCATACTATATCGTGATTACCCCATTGAATATCTACCGAATGATGGTGATGAATAAGATCCATCACTTTATCCGCATGTGGTCCCCGATCGAAAATATCGCCTATGATATGCAATCGATCTATTAACAACCTCTGAATAAACTTACTGATGGCCACAATAAAATGGTTAGCCCTGTCTACATCAATGATTGATTGAATAATACGATCAAAATACTTTTCTTTTTTAGCATTGGGTTCGTTTAACAGCTCATCGATTACATAGGAAAAATCGGTAGGCATAGCCTTTCGAACCTTGGAGCGCGTATATTTATCGGCCGAAACACGGGCTACGGCAATGAGCCTTCGGAGCGTTATCGCATACCAGTTATCCAGATCTTTTTCTTCCTTGGTGATGATTTCCAGTTTTTCTTCCGGATAATAAATCAACGTGGCCAGTTGATTCTTGGTCTTTTCGCTTAATGAATACTGGTAAACAGCGTCAATTTTCTTGCGAACCATGCCGGATGCATTCCGTAACACATGACTGAAAGTCTCATATTCGCCATGAATGTCCGTTAAAAAATGCTCGGTGCCCTTAGGAAGATTCAATATGGATTCCAAGTTTATTATCTCGGTACAGGCCGCCTGAACCGTCGGAAATTTCTCGGCCAGAAGATTCAAATACCTTAGCTCATCTGCTGTATAATTGTTTGTAATCTGCTCACCTTTTTCATTATTAAGAACCATTGCCTGCTATTTGTACCTTGGGGTTATTATTATTTGTACTTTACTTTATCCTAACCAGAACAAACCAAAACCAAATAGGTTTTTGTCTGGTCCAGGTTAGTCGGCAAAATTTACGAATGCATATATCAAACTGAATTTTCAATTCTTTCACTACTGACTGTTAAATAACAATACATTATAAATTTTCCTTACGTACCTTATCAATCATCAAAGGGTGTAATATCTAAATATGTGTAAGAACCAAGTATTTTCTTCAATCTGGAGGCGATCTCATCAACCCCTCCCCCTACATTTGATTCAATATTGATAGGGATAACCGGATCGTGCAGTGACAAACGCACCAAGAACCAACCATGCTCCGTTACGGATTTGCATTGCACCCTAATACCTTCATAGTTCTCCGGCACTTTCTCCCAGTCCTTGAATAAATTATTCTCCAGCTCCTGAATCACTGACTGTCCATAGGAAGCGAAATCTTCGGTGTTGATTTTCACCCTGAATTCTTTGCTCTCAACCGGGGTTGGAAGCACTTTAATCAGTTGGGAAAGATCTTTGTTCTCCAACCTCAAATCCGCCAGTTTAATCAAGAGTTTAGCCACCAGGTACGCGCCATCGTCTAAAAAGTAATTTTCCTTAAGGGCGGCGTGACCACTGGTTTCAATAGCCAACCAACTTTCTTCGCCAACCGCGTTTAACCTGAGCGATTCATTAATTACATTTTTATATCCGCGCTTAAAACGTTTATGTTTTCCATTCAAATGATCGTTAATAAACCAGGTCAGACCATCAGAGGTGATTGAGTCCGTAACCACGGTACTTCCCGGATGCTCATCCAATATTACGGCTGAGATCAATGCTATTAACTCATTTCGGTTAATTGGATTACCCTGCTTGTCGACAATGGCAGAACGGTCTACATCGGTGTCAAAAATGATACCTAAATCCGCTTTTTCCCGTTTTACCGCCTCGCAGATGGACTCCATAGCTTCTTTGTCTTCGGGATTAGGCACATGATTAGGAAAGTTCCCGTCGGGCTCTAAAAACTGGCTTCCCGAAATTTCCGCACCAAGCTCAGTAAGCACCTTTTCGGCAAAAAAACCACCGGCACCGTTACCAGCATCCACGATAATCCTAAGGTCCTTAAGGGGGTGCTTTTTGTCAACACCATCCTTAACTCCGGAACGAATGGCCCGAACCAAAGAGTTTGAATAAATGGAAATATAATCAAGCTCTCTCACTGTTCCACGGCCCTGAATTGATTCCAGGCTATGCTGCGCAGCCAGGTCAAGAATTTCGGTAATGTCACTTTTATCCGCCCCCCCTTCTTCCGTAAAAAACTTTAATCCGTTTCGGTTAAAAGGCAGATGGCTGGCCGTAAGCATTACTCCGGCATCAATGGAATAATCATGATCTACCGTTGTCATGAACATCGCTGGCGTTGAAGCTATTCCGCAATCGTAAACATCGACTCCTACATCGGTTAATCCAAGCATAAATGCCTTTTTCAACGAAGGTCCCGTTAAACGGGAATCCATACCAACGGCAACTGTTATTTTTGCTTTATTTAATTTTCTGTTTAACCAATGCGCAAAAGCTTTACCCAGTTGCTTTACTACTTCATTGGTTAGGTTTAATGTCTCACCTTGTATTCCTTCCATGGCCACTCCCCGGATGTCGGAGCCATTTTGCAGTTTTTTCCAGTTTACTGATGTGTTCATAGTAAGCTAATTAATGTTGTCAATCACAAGAATAAAATATGAATACTAAATAGAAATAATTGTCATTTGTCCTCAGATTAATCAGACTCTTGATTTTCCACTGGAAAACCCTAAACAGCAGGCTGTTTAAGGTTTAAATCGTGAAATCCGCGGACAAAAAAGTAACTGACCAGCAATTGTAATTCTGTGATTTCGAACTTACATCCACTATACTGATGTTTATACTAGAAGTCAATATCATACAAACCCTCAGCGTCTTTTTCAAACCACTCAACACTCATATCCGTCATAGGGTGGCTACGAAGACGCTCTAAAATTTCGAAGCTGATGGTAGCAGCCTGACTGCCCATCATACTCACCCTATGCACCTGGTCAACTGTTTTAAAGCTGGCCGCCAGTACCCCTGTTTTTAGACCAAATTGTTTGATATTTTCCACAATATTACCCACCACTTCAATGCCGTGTGAAGAAATGTTGTCAAGTCTGTTAACATAAGGTGCTACCCAATCGGCTCCTGCCCTTGCCGCAACCAATGCTTGCTGTTGCGTAAAGATAGCCGTTGCCGTAACGTTAATACCTTGTTTTTTAATCATCGGCATGGCTTTGTAACCTTCCATGGTGACCGGAATTTTCGCAAAATAGTTATCGCCCAAAGCAAATTTCTCTTTGTAGGCAATGGCTTCGCGTAGCATGTCCTCAGCTTTGCTGCTGATCATCTGTACGTGTAACATCTTATCTCCAACCAACTCAACCAATTCGGGCATAATCACCGACATAGGTTTTTTTTCTATAGCGATAATGGTTGGATTTGTGGTTACCCCTTCAATTGGGAAATAATTAAACAATTGTTTTAACTCGTCAATATTGGCAGTGTCTGCTAAATAAATCATTTTTAACTTTTAAGTTGTAGTTTAACCTAATTTGATAAGCAACCAATCAATGGTGCTTAAAATTTAATGAATCAAAAAACACAAAGCTATGAATATTTTAGCTTGTTAATAAATTAAACATCTAACAAGTTAAAATTTTAATAATTTAATGACTTAGGATTAGCCAAAAGCATCTCTTCGGCCTCTACACTCCAAAGACCGTTATTTTTTTGGCAAATATCAGCAAGTAAGTTGTAAACTGCGTTATTCCTGCCAAGTTCCTTGAAATCGGCAATAGCAGTTAACGGCATTTCAACATGCGGATAAATCAACTTTTTACCACCCGGAATATTAGGCAGGTCAAGTGTTGCTTCCGGAACCACATTTAAACCACCAACATGTGTTACTAAACCTGCCGGATCCAGGCCTTTGGTCATTATCTCAAGTGCTTCCTTCATATCATAGGTATTTCCACCTGAGGTACCCACAATATGAGTATACGCGTAATGCACATTATAAAAATTCATTTTTGCCGAGAAATCACTATTGGAAGGTCCCGCAAAAAAGTTCAAACACCCGTCGAAACCAAGAATAGCATCCCCCTGCTCAATTACCGGAGCTACCGGAGCAAACACAAAAACATCGTTATATCCCTCTCCTCCTGTAATGTCGCGCAATCCCGTTATGGCATCATCCATTGAAGCAGTATTTACATAACGAAGATCAATTCCCCGTTCTTTGGCAAAATCCACGGTATATAAACTTGCTGCACGATCTAAACGTGCCTGGTCGATATCGGTAACAACCAATAACGAAGGTTTACGGTCTTCGCGACGCAACGCGTAATTAATGGCAGCCAGTCCCATAGGTCCTACCCCGGCCAAAATAGCCATTTTACCTCCGTCCACAATTTCCATATCGTGCACATAACTACCAGCTTTAGTATGGTAATTTGCATGCATGGCTCCAATAACGCAGCTTAAAGGTTCGGCCAACGATGCTGGATAATACCCAGGCCCATCATACGCAAGCAAACAATCCTGAACCAATACGTCTTTGGGTATGATCACATACGTTGCATCGCCTCCGATATGCTGATAAGAGTAACCCGGCGCACTTAAAACGCCGACAGGTCCGTCCTCATAATAAATAGCCGGTTGAATCGAAAACTTCTGTCCTTCCTTGAATTTGCCGATCCAGTTGGCACCCACCTCAACAATTTCACCTGCAAATTCATGTCCGATAATGATCGGATTATCTGCAACATCATCTGGCACACGTTTATGATCTGTTGCTTGATTAGCCGCTTTATAACTTGACATACAAAGACTGTCTGTTACTACCTTTGCTAATATTTCATCATCGCTTATTTCCGGTAATTCAAATTCTTCAATGCGAAGATCTTTCTTTCCATATAGTCGAACTGCTTTAGTCTTCATAATTTTCTATATTTATTTTTATATAATTCAAAATCTTTTCGGGCTGCTGAATTACGGGCACATTATCACCTTCCATGCCAGGTTTTCCATAACCCCAACTTACACCTAAAGGGATCATTCCGGCAGCTTGGGCTGTTTGCATATCCACCACGGAATCGCCCACAAAGAGGATATGCTTTGGATCGCAATTAATTTGTCTGGCAAAGTGCAATGCACCTTTGGGATCCGGCTTGTGTGGAAAAACATTACTGTGCCCAATAACACTCCTAAAAGTCCACGTGTTGAAATATTCCTCCACAACAATATCCGTTAAATGCTGGGGTTTATTGGTGTTTATAGCAAAGGGAATATCCATTTCTGTTAACTCGTTCAGCACATGGTCTATCTTGGGGAACAACGTGCTTTTGTTACAAATATTTTTTTCGTAGCAAGCAGAATATTTGTTCAGATAAAGCATGGTATCCTTACCCCTTAAAAGCGGTGGAAGAGAAGCATCCACCAACCTTCTCGCACCATTTCCGATCCACTTCACATATTCTTTAAGTTCATGCGTCGGATACCCATGCTCTCTCAGCATCTGGTTATTGGCATCTGCAATATCCTCGATAGAGTCAATTAGTGTTCCATCCAAATCAAAAATAACAGCTTTTATTTCCATTCTTAATATTTTATTGTCTGAGTGAACGAACCATATTTATTTCAGCATTTCCTGCCCGCCTGTCACAGGGACTGCCTGTCCTGTTTCATATTCCTGTTCCATGATGTAGTATACCGCCCGCATCACATCTATTACTGTACAACCTCTACCGGCAGGCACCTGGGCTTCGTAAAATGCTTTGACATCTTCAATGGTTTTGGCTCCTTTTACTTTCCCCGCATTCAGATACTGCACAAACAATCCCTTTTCAGGGTCGCTCCATAAGGGGCCATCGAAGAAATTACCGGGGCAAACAGAATTCACCTTTACTCTGTTTGGCATTAGTTCCATGGCAAAAGATTGCGTTAAACCTATACCTCCGAATTTACCGCCCGCATAGGCAAAGTTTCTGTTACTGCCTTTCAATCCCGATTTAGAATTGATTTGAATGATATCCGCAAAATACCCTTCCTTATGGGCAGTTTGGATCTTTAAAACGGGCGATGCATATTTGGCACAATTGAAATATCCGGTATAATTCACCTTGGTCATTAAATCAAAAGCTTCGGGGGTCATCTCATCTAAACCACCGGCCCTCAGGATTCCGGCATTTGATATAAACACATCAAAACCACCAAATTCGCACACCGTTTCGTAAATAAGGTTTTCGACAGATTGGGGATCGGATACGTCAACCTTAACAAAAAAGGCCTTATTAGCGCCTGCTTTCTGGTTTAATTCAGTAGCATACTCCTGTCCCTTTTCTTCGTTCAGATCGGCAATAACCACATTGGCGCCATCCCGAATCATATATTCAACCAGACCTCCGCCAAAGCCCTGCGCACCTCCTGTTATAATCGCTGTTTTACCGGAAGCTCTTCCTGGTTTGGTTGCTTGTATTTGAGGTTCTTGTCCCTTTAAAAGACAATCTACTTCGTAATTTGTTTCAGCTGCTGCCACTACACCAATACCATCAACATATATCAATTTTGGAACCTGGTTGTTGGACAGCTTATAATCCTGCACCTTTTTTCTGAGTTCCGCAATCATTGCCGTTGCATCTTCTTTTTCTTCCACCTTTATTTCAGCAATAGAAGGGTCGGCTTTTAGACTTGCTTTCGCAACCTTTATTTTATCATCCGAAAGTATCATCCGAAGTGCCGGAAGAATTTCCACTATTTTTTTATTGATTGCCATATTAATTTATCATTTCTTTTATCATGAAACATATTTTTTTCCATTGAGACTATAACACTAATTTTCGGCTAATGTTACGGTGACACACGGAAAGAAACATTAATTTTTTTCATTGTGCGTTTGAAACCTTACCCAGTAGTGCCGGACTTGTCCACCAATTGATTCGGGCGGTAGTGACACAAAAAACTTAAAAACTTCAATTTACGGTTTACTTTAAAAACTTACTTATCACAGCATGCCCCAGTTCAACAAATGGTTGTAAACTGTTGCCATTTCTTTCTCCGTTTATTTTCACATAGCCTTCTTCACCTTTTGCTTTTAAATATTGGTGAGCCGCTACAACACAAGCTCCTTTGTATGAAAGTTCTTTCAGTTCATCATCTAAATCAATATGCCCTCTGGTTTCTACTTTCATGGGTATCATATCCGGAGAGTTATGCTCCGTGCCGAAAGTGACCAAAACCTCATTCTCCCAAAAAAACATGGCATATTCCTTTAACAGATTCAAGTCATTTCTGTTGGGTATAAACTCAATGGAATGTACATTCCTGTTTTTTAGTTCTCCCAACAACACTTCCTTATCCTTTTCAAAAGCCGTATATTCTCCATTTGGGTTATCCGCCAACAAAGGATAGGTTGGTATACCGCCGGCATTGAGTATAATTTCTTTAATTAAATGGATAGGCAGAAAAGCTTTTGAACCTTCTTCAACAAAAGCTTCTTTGCCCGCTTTAAAAAGCATATTCCTTATTTCATTTTCCACAGCTGCTTTACTTTCCAAATTTGCGCTTGGTGCCTGACCTCCATAAAGTTTCTCGAAAAAAGCGAACCGTTCTTCAATGGAAGCATATTTTTCGAATACCTTAATCCGAAGTGCCTTGGCAATGTGTCTTTCGCGAACTAAGTCGACCGCATATTTTGCAAATATCTCATCCAAGCTGAGTATGATATCTGAACCCATGTTCTTAAGCAGGATATTGGTCTTATCCAACATCGCCCCAACCCTCTTGATGATCTCTTTCTTTATTTCGTTCACCTGAGATACATAAGGCTCATCAAGCTGTGGGGGAAAACTTAAACCTTTACCTGACAAATAAACGCGTCCCGGGTTTCCAGGGTCGTTTAACCTCAGGCCTTTTTCCTTATCTTTTTGGTTTACACCAATAAATTCGATATTAAAAAGTGGAAATATCTTATTATCGACAGCCAACTGATTAAACTCCTCATATCCATCGGTCGAATAAAAATCGTTTATCCCCAATATTCGTACATCCTGCTCTTTGGCCAATTTGAATATTTCAGGTATGTCCTTAAAGGCACTAAAGGAATAAGGTGTATGAAGATGTGCATTAACGTTTAATATGTGCAGGTCTGTTTCTTCGCGTGACCATTTCAACAATTGTGATTTTTCGGGCAGTGTAGATAGATTTTGCATGAATTTACAATTAGTATCCCCGAAGATTTTAAACTGAAGGTTTCGGGATTTTCCTTCGATCAACAAGACATCAGTATCATGACACAAGACTGACATGCATGAAATTAAAAATCAATTGGTCATGTTAAACATTCAGTTTGTGCGATTAATCTCTGTTCCTGTTGGTTTCTTAATTTAATAAAGGGTAACAAATAGTTGAAGTAAGGTAAAGCCGGATATCTTTTTTAAAGACATCCGGCCAGGATCATAAGGGGATTAAATACCTAATTTACCCCGTCGGATAATCTCGGCATTCGTAAAATTATTTTTAACCATATGTCCCTTTAGCGGAACAATTTTTTCGTGAATGGCATCAATCATCCATTCTTTACATGGGAAGAAAAACTCTTCCAACTCATAAGCTGGTGTTATCCAGTTGCGAGAACCCACTACTACAGGTGGTGCGTCGAGCTCATCAAACGCTAATTCTGTAATTTTCTGGGCCATATCTTTCAAGAACGATCCTCTTTCGTTGGCATCACTCGTCAACAGAATACGCCCTGTTTTTTTCAGTGAAGCAATAACCGGCTCAAAATTAAACGGTACAATACTTCTGGCATCGATGACCTCGGCAGACATCCCATATTTCTCCTCCAATTCATCAGCGGCTTCCAGTGCCCGATATACGGTGGCACCTATGGATAAAATGGTTATATCGCTACCTTCCTTTTTCACATCCGGTTCTCCAAACGGAATCTCGTAATACTCCTCCGGAACACCACCTTGGTGGAATTGCTCACCTATGTCATAGATTCTTTGGCTTTCGAAGAAAACCACCGGATCTGTGCCCTGAAGCGCCGTATTCATCAAACCCTTGGCATCATATGGCGTGGCCGGGAAACAAACTTTTAACCCTGGAATATGTGCCACCAACGATGACCAGTCCTGAGAATGTTGCGCCCCATACTTGGAACCTACCGAAACCCTGATAACGACAGGCATCTTGATCACATTCCCCGACATAGCCTGCCACTTTGGTAATTGATTGAACACCTCATCTCCGCATCGGCCCAAGAAATCGCAATACATAATTTCGGGAATCACCCTGCCCCCGCACATGGCGTATCCAATGGCTGTTCCAACTATCGACGCCTCCGAGATTGGCGAATTAAATAAACGTTGATACGGCAAGGCTTCCGTCAAGCCGCGGTAAACAGCAAAAGCTCCACCCCAATCACGGTTTTCCTCGCCATAGGCCACTAAAGTCGGATCTTTATAAAAACGATCTACAATGGCTTCGAACAAGCCATCTCTCAATTGATATTGCTTAATTTTCGAATATGGTTTTCCATTCTTATCAAACGCGAAACGTTCTTTTTTCGCAATCTGCTGTACCCTTGGGTTTTCCGCCATAGGATGGTTCACTTCAACCTGGCGATCTTCCATCTTGTCCAGGCTTTCGTTGGAGAACATCATATCCCCAATTATTTCCGGATGTTTTACCAGGTCCATACGAGGGGAAACTTCTTCGTCGATAGCCAAGGTCATGGAATATTTCATTAATTCCACGATATCCGCCTGAATGGCATCCAAATCTTTCTGGGTGGCAATTCCTGCCTTCACCAATTCATTACCATAAGAGGCAATACAATCTTGTGCTTCCCAGGCTTCAATTTCTTCTTTTGACCGGTATGATGAAGCATCGGATGGCGAGTGCCCACTGTAACGATAGGTTAGCACATCCAACAATACAGGCCCTTTCTTCTCCTTCAACAATTCCATTTTGCGTTTGTAGGCATCGATAACCGCCAAGGGGTTATAACCGTCCACACGTTCAGCATGCATGTTATCGCGATTTACTCCTGCCCCGATACGTGCGGCAATATCGTATCCCATGGTCTCACCGCAGGTCTGACCGCCCATACCATACTGGTTGTTCATGATATTAAAGATGATGGGCAATCCTCCCTTATAGGCACCTTCCCACAATTGCTCGAACTGATCCATAGAGGCAAAAGCCAGACCTTCCCACACCGGACCACAAGCCATAGAAGCATCACCAATGTTGGCCACCACAATACCTTCTTTCCGGTTTACTTTTTTATACAGGGCAGCACCCACCGCAATATCGCCCGATCCACCAACAATGGCGTTGTTGGGATATACTCCGAAAGGTGTGAAAAAGGCATGCATTGAGCCGCCCAGTCCTTTATTGAACCCCGTTTCACGAGCAAATATCTCCGCTAATGTTCCATATACCAAGAATTTGCGCGCCAAAGATTTAACATCGCCTTTGTGATTTTTTGATACGATCTCCAAGATGGTTCCCCCAAAAAAATTGCTCATCATACCCGACAGGTCATCGTCTGACATTTTTGCAATGGCCGACATACCCTTGGCCAGGATCTCACCATGTGAACGGTGCGAACCAAAAATAAAATCTTCCGCACCCAGATGGTACGCCATACCCACAGCGGCCGATTCCTGACCAATAGAAAGGTGGGCAGGCCCGGGATGGTTATATTCAATCCCTTCATACTCGCCACGAATCTTGATCATGTTCAGCATGGTTTCGAACTGACGGATCAAAGCCATATCGTGGTAAATCCCAATCAGTTGTTCTTTGGAAAAATTTACTTTTTCCTCTTCGATGGTTTTCTCATACTGATTTACCGGAATATCTTTAATCTCAACTTTTCCTGATTTTCTGACCTGCGTAGGGTCAATAAATTGCGACTTTGGCATTTTTATTAGATTTTTAGATAAGAGATAAGGGACTTTGGACGATTTACATGCTGTTTAAAATTCTCATGTTACCATTTGTCTTTGTCCGATCTATCTACTCACTGAATTTATTTTTTCAACAAACTACTTATAAACTTATTGCTTCACAAACTACTAATGGTGCCCGAAATCGAACACCGTTTCTTTAAATATCTCGGAAACGGTTGGGTGCGGGAATACCACTTCTTCCAGCTCCTTCAGGGTTAGTTCTGCTTCAATGGCCATACAGGCACCATATATCATTTCACTGGACGGGTTGCCCAACATATGCACACCTAACACTTCGCCATATTTAGCACCTACCAGCACTTTACACAGTCCTGAGCCCCCTTCGTTCTCGGCAATAAAGCGACCTGCATAGGCCATGGGCAGTTTGGCTATTTTATACTCGATACCTTTAGCTTTGGCTTCCTCTTCTGTGAGTCCCACTCCTGAAATTTCAGGATTGGTATACACAACTCCGGGAATGGCATTGTAACGCATTTGATCCTTTTTTCCGCAAAGGTTGTTGACAACCACCTCTCCCTCACGGCTGGCTGTATGTGCCAACAATGAAAACCCGGTCACATCGCCGGCGGCGTATACATTGGGTATATTGGTTCTCATTTTTTCATCTACCTTAATGCCTCCTTTGAATAATTCGACTCCCAGGTTTTCAAGACCAAAGCCCTCGGTTACCGGCTTACGCCCCACACTTACCAATATTTTATCACCTGATACCGTTGTTACCTTTCCTTCTTTCTCAAAGGTGACCGTATTTCCGTCTACCTTTGTCACTTTGGACGAAAGATTAAAATCGATACCTTTTTTGGCATACATCTGACGCAGCATTCCGCTCATTTCCAAATCTATACCACCAAGTATCTCATCCATCATTTCCACCACGGTTACTTTGGTCCCCAAGCTGTTGAAGAAACTGGCAAACTCCATCCCTATAACGCCACCACCTATGATGACCAAAGACTCCGGTCTTTGCTTCAATTCCAAAATTTCACGATTGGTCAAAATCGTATCGTTGGGTTCTCCTAAGCCCGGAATAGGAGGTATAAAAGCTTCCGAGCCCGTACAGATTAACAGGTTGGAAGCTATTATCTCTTCTTCAGCCGTGGCAATCTCGATACCCCGTTGGGTACGACCTTTTATTACAGCTGTATCTTTAATGGTTTTCACCTTAAACATTTTCATTTTTGCTCCAACGCCTCCCACCAACTTTTTCACCACCTTTTGTTTGCGGCTCATCATTTTTGAGAAGTCAAAAGTGACCTCTTTAGCTTCAATGCCGTATTTGCTCCCGCCAATAGCGTTATCATAAAGCTTGGCGCTATATAACAGGGTTTTGGTAGGTATACATCCCTCATTCAAACAAACCCCACCAAGCTCTTTCTTCTCAATTAAAACCACTTTTAATCCTTTGGCACCGGCTCGCTCCGCAGCTACATAACCACCCGGACCACCACCTATTATTGCTAAATCATACATATTTTTCACCTTTCAGTTTGCAGGCCAAAAGAAAAGGAGCGTCTGTTAAATAACTCCTTTTCCAATGTGCCCATCTTTCTAAAAACTATATTAATCAAAAATCTATTTCCAGGTTTTCCATCTCTATGGCAATCTGCTTCAAAAATCTAGTAGCCATGCCGCCATCCAGTGCCTGATGATCGTATGTAAGACTTAATCCCATATAAGGAACGAAACCATAAACACCTCCGCCTAAATCAGCAGGTCTCGGAACTATGGTGTTTACGCCCAGAATTGCAACCTGTGGCAAATTAATCACCGGGGTAAACATTTCCACCCCATAATTGCCCAGGTTCGAAACCGTGAATGAAGCCGCCTCCGACGACAACAGTTCAGGATCGATACTCCCTTGGCGACATGACTCTGCCACCTCCTTGAATTGACGCGACAAGCCGGCAATAGATAAATCATCGGCATTTTTAATAGCCGGAACCATCAGGCCGCGATCGGTATCTACTGCCAATCCCAAGTGCACCTTATTAAAATACTTGACACTATCACCCAGGAAATGAGCATTGGCATCAGGGAATTGCTTTAAGGCTTTGATAACAGCAAAACACACCATATCGTTGATGGTAATATTTGGGGCTCCTTCTTTGGCCTTCACCTGTTGCCTCAGCTCCATGATACGACGGGCATCCGCACCTAAATGGTGTGTTAATTGCGCCGAGTTTTGCAAAGAAGCGTGCATAGCTTTGGCGATTAACTTTCTGATATGCGGCAATTTCTTAATTTCAAAATCCTCGGCATAAACAGGATTAGATGCAGTAAGGTCGGCAGCTTTTACAGAACCGCCCAAACCAGTTCCTTGCTCCGCCACTTGCAGGCCTTCTTCCTTGGCAACTTCTTTTGCCAGAGGTGTCATTTTGGGTTTGGAAGCCATATAAGCTTGTATATCTCTCTCTATTACGCGGCCTTCTGGCCCTGTCCCAACAATAGTTTCATAAGGTACTGCCTCTTTAATAGCGAGTTTTTTTGCCCTGGGCGAAATCTTCACGCTTGCACCAACCTCAACCTTCTTGGTCTGGACCGTTACAGGCTCTTCGGAAACGGTTTCCTCAACTGCTGAAATTTCCTCAACCGCTTCTTCCTTTGCCCCGGAAGCATTTCCCGGCTTGAACTCATCGATGCTTTCCCCGGCTTTACCGATTACACCGATATTTTGCAGAACAGGTACCTCGTCCCCTGCTTCGCAAAATACACCTAAAAGAATGCCATCCTCGGCGGCTTCCTCTTCAAAAGATGCCTTATCTGTTTCATACGCGAACAACATGTCGCCTTTTTTAACTTCGTCTCCTACTTGTTTAAACCATTCGGTGAATATGCAGGATTCAACGGACTGCCCTTGACGGGGCATTATAACAACTGTAGCCATTTTCAAAATATTTTAGTTCAAAAATAATTCTATCAACTTGTATTTACAAGTTAATTTGTTAAAATAGCTTAATGATTTGTATTTATGCTCTTTACAACCTTTTACAAGTTACTTGTATATACATTTAAAATTACTTATCTTTACAAAAAAGATAATTAATCATAGACAAATAAGCATGGTGAAACCTTAATTTTCTTCATAAATCACAGTCCTAAAGGGAGTGACACAAAACAATCACATCCGGAAGCTGTTGGATGGATGTAAAACCAATTATTTTTAAATCGGATTATGCATTAGAACTTCGTCATGAACATTGAAAGGGCAATCGAGTAAAGCTTTTCTGAAACGGGTCATAGCATGGTTCCGGTGAGATGAAGTGAAGTAATTAAGTGTTTTGTTTTGAAGCAATTTCAATATGCAATAGATTTCCTGATACATATTGGGTGTTTAACATGCTTTAAAGCGGATATTCAGAAAAAAAACAAACATGGTCAACAAGAAAGAATTGCCCCCGTACAAAGTCCTCTACGAAATGCTTCGAAGAAGAATTACGGATGGCTTATACACAAAGGGCGATATCCTGCCATCGGAAAACGAGCTTTGCACCACGCAACATGTTACGCGCCCAACGGTTAGAAAAGCACTGGACAGGCTTGTTCATGAAGGTTACATCAGAAAAAAACAAGGAAAAGGAAGTATTGTACAAGGGCAACCACAGGGTGTAGGAATATTATCGCTATCCGGAACCACCTCGGCTATTGGGAAAGAGAACCTGCAAACCAAAATAATTATCAAACCATATCTGACACAATTCGATGACGATGCTTTTGGTTTTCCGGTACAGGATATTGAAAAAGAAGTAGGGTGTTACCGACTGGAACGCTTGCGGATTGTGAACAAACTACCTGTATTTTATGATATAACCTTGGTTCCCAATATTAACACCCCTCGCTTTGCCAGCCGAAATTTCGAGAACCGTTCCTTATTTGAAATTATGCGTACTGCCTATCAAATTGAAGTAACCGGAGGTGAGCAAAAACTATTGGCCATTACTGCAGACGATAAACTGCAGGAATATTTTAAACTTAAACCAGGACATCCCATACTCAGGCTCGACCGCAAAATGGAAACCAACAAAGAAGGTTTCTTCTTTTACAGCCAGGTATATTGCAATACGGCAGATTATGGTTTATACGGTACTTTTTAAGTGCACACAATAAATTAAAGTGCATTATAAATATAAGGAGTCAAAAGAACTCCTTATATTTTTATCATTTACATGGCATTTTCATAAATAGCCACAGCATCATCAAAGCTCACCTCTTTGGGGTTACCGCCTGTACAAACATCAGCCAGCGCATTTTTCGCCATTAGTTCAAAATCTTCAGGTTTGGCTCCCAATTCCTTAATTCCGGAAGGAATTCCAACATCTTTTGATAATTGAGAGATAGCATCTAACGCGGCTTCTGCTGCTTCCTGAACGCCCATGCCAGAAATATCAACCCCCATCGCCTGGGCAATCTTTGCAAATTTCTCCGGACAAGACGAAAGGTTAAATCTTTCAACATGGGGCAATAAAACAGCATTGGCTACCCCATGGGGAGTATTGTACAACCCACCAAGCTGATGAGCTGCTGAATGAACAAAGCCCAATCCACAATTAGAGAAAGCCTGACCGGCTATAAACTGTGCCCAGGCCATCTTACTGCGAGCCTCCAGGTTGCTGCCATCCGCAACTGCATCTCTTAAACTTTCACTTATCAGCTGTATAGCGTATAGTGCCATATGGTCCGACCAATGGAATGCACCAGCTGTAACATATGCTTCAACAGCGTGAGTAAGTGCGTCCATACCTGTTGCAGCAGTTAGTGGAGCTGGCTTGTTCAACATTAATTCCGGATCATTAACGGCAATTGAAACCAAGCAGTTCTTATCAACCATCACCATTTTTAACTTACGCTCCTCATCTGTGATCACATAATTAATCGTCACTTCACTGGCCGTGCCGGCTGTTGTATTGATGGCAGCTATTGGTGTCGATTTTTTCTTAGAGACATGAATTCCTTCATACTCCTTAATATCTCCACCATTTGTGGCTAATATCCCGATTGCTTTGCCACAATCCTGGGGAGATCCTCCCCCAATTGTTAGAATATAGTCACAATTATTTTCTTGAAAAATAGCTAAACCACTATTTACATTAGCGCAGGTAGGGTTAGGTTGAACCTCATCAAAAATTACATATTCAATGGATTGATCATCCATTAGGTCTGTGACTTTTTTAACAACACCCAACTCATTTAAAATTTTGTCGGTTACGATTAGAACTTTATTGCATTCCAGGCCTTTTAGCTCCTCCACAAGGTCGGCAATCACGCCGGGGCCAACTAAACTCAACGGGGGTAGATAGATTCTTCTCTTTTCTAACATGTCTAATATTTTGTTTCTGGTTTAAAGTAAAAGAAAAAGGTCTTTCGCTGGGGAAAGACCACGTGGTAGTTATTTTAAAAAAATGCTTTTCTCAGATCTTCAATTTCTCCTTCGTCCATCGGGGCAAAGTTACCTAATGAAGTTCCCATCACCAATGATTTGGCACTGAACTCAGCCACCTCAAGACGGTCGAATGCTTGAAGCAAAGAGCTCCCGGTCATTAGCACCGAATCATTTTCTATAATGACGCCCGGATTTTCTTTGGATATCAGGTTCGGGATTGTTTCGTTATTCGCAAAGTGAGATCCAAAAGGTACATTCTCCATATCCTGCAAAAAGATCCAACTTTCCGGAATAGTCCTTACATCCAGCTTCTTATGGGTAACACCATACGCCATCAGATATTCCGGCTGTGTTAATATAATGGCATTAATTTCCGGGTGTAATTCGTATATTTTTTGGTGCAACCAAGTTGAACGGCTCGGTATTTTATTGGGTTCGCATTTCCCGTCTTTGACCTGTACAATATCACCGGCCTGCATATCCCATCTTGTAGCTTTGGTTGGCGTAATCAGAAAATCATTTACCCCCCATCTAACTGAGATGGTTCCATATGTACTCATCATCAATCCCTGGTCACAGGCACGACGAACCATTTCCTTAATCTGCTGACGTATCTCTTTTTCATCGGAAAAATACCTTACCTCTGCCATTTTAGGATGGTCCTTTGGTATTTGATTGTTGAAAGAATATATCTGTTCCTCGGTAAGGAAATTTGGTTCTCCAATGATCTTAGAATTAATCAGCGTTCTACAGGCAAATTCCAGCGTTTCAAAACGTTCGTAAGCCTTGATCACGTTTTTCCCTCCTACCACGGCGCCATGGTTTTCCATGATCACGGAGTCAAATCCCTTTTTAAACTGTTCCGAGATCGAATCACCTAAATCGTTACTCCCGGGGATATGGTATTTAGCATAGCCTATGGGGCCACACACTTGTTTTACCTGAGGAATTACGTTAGTATTGGGTATTTGACGAACAATACTAAAGGCCACCAATGCAGGCGGGTGGGCATGCACTACCGATTTAATATCCGGACGTTCCACATAAATCGCCTTATGAAACGGATATTCCATAGAAGGTTTATGCGGACCAACAATGGTACCATCTGCCTTTACGCACATGATATCAGCGGGTTTTAGCGAACCCTTATCTACCCCTGATGGAGTAACCCACATATCGCCACTCTCATCCATAATGGAGATATTTCCTCCTGATGTAGTTGTCAATCCTTTTTGGTATATCCTGTTGATGATCATTATAATCTGATCACGAGGATGTAATAAATTCAAATTTCTAACAGACATAGTCTCTATTTTAAATATTTATTTTTTGTGTTTTGTATGATCTATATGCGTATATCGTAATAACCAGAAAGCTGATCAGCGGTAAGATGAACGAAAAATTAACCGCTGCTAAAAAACCCACTTGCTCCATATCAATGATAGTACCTTGCAATGGAGGCATTAATGCTCCGCCAACGATAGCCATTACCAGACCGGCAGCACCCAACGTGGCATCCTGCCCAATTCCCTCCAAGGCAATACCGTAAATAGTTGGGAACATCAAGGACATAAAAGCCGATGTGGCAACCAAACAATAAAGACCAGGCATCCCTTCAATAAGTATAGCTCCACTAACAGTACACATTCCGCCTATTGCAAAAAACATGAGCAGTTTACGGGAATTAACATACTTCATTAAAAAGGTACTGATAAAACGACTACCTAAAAATATTCCCATAGCCACAATGTTGTACATTTGTGCCGTGGCCTTATCGATACCTAAATTATCTGCATACTGAATAATAAACGTCCAACACATTATTTGTGCAGCCACATAAAACACTTGTGCAATTACCCCTTCGCGATAAGTCTTATTCTTGATTAACCGTTTAAAAGAATCCAGCGGATGAATGTGCGTTGCATGTCCTGTTTGAGGCATTTTTGCGAAAGCAATAACAACAAGCATTACAATTACCACGATTCCCAAAGCCACATATGGATTGCGAATCACCATCAGGTCATTAGCGCGCATAGTTGCTTTTGTTACTTCATCCAGCGATGAAAAAATTAATTCTCCAGCTGCATTTCGCTGCTTATCAGATTCCAGTGAGGCCAGTACTACTTTTGAAGCCACATACATGCCCAATAAAGATCCCATTGGATTAAACGCTTGTGCCAGGTTTAACCTTCTGGTAGAGGTTTCTTCGCTACCCATGGATAGGATATAAGGGTTTGATGTAGTTTCTAAAAAAGCCAATCCGAAAGTGAGTATGTATAACGAAACCAGGAAAAAACCAAAAGCCTGATACTGAGCAGCAGGCCAAAACAACAAAGCCCCCGTCGCATATAAGGCAAGTCCCAGTATAATTCCCTTTTTGTAACTAAATTTTTGCACGAACAGTGCCGCCGGTATGGCCATGGTTGCATAGCCGCCATAAAATGCAAATTGCACCAAGGAGGCCTTCGCGTTGGATATTTCCATGACTGTTTTAAATGCAGCTACCATTGGATTAGTAATATCATTGGCAAACCCCCACAAGGCAAACAAACTGGTAATAAGGATAAATGAGATCAGGTATTTCTTTTCTACAACTTTTGTTTGAGTTGACATGTCTTTTTAATTTCTTTTAAAGTTTAGATAGTTACGATAAAGTTGATCGTATACTTTTCTGTTATTGGAAGGATAAATAATCTGAGGATTATAAGATATTTTATTACGTGCTGCTTTGGCCGATTTATACACGCCAGCTCCGGCAAACACAAACATAGATGCCCCTAATACCGTGGTTTCTTTTTGGTCGATTAACTGAATAGGGACGTTACAGATATCGGCTCGCAACTGGTTCCACAACCTGTTTTTCGAACCACCTCCTACACAAATAATTTTTTCGGCCTTAAATTGGCCTGCCGTTTCCAATGCTTCCAGTCCCTCGCGAAGTCTAAACGCCAGGCTTTCAAGAAATGCTCGATACAATTGACTTCTGCTCGTATTAATGGTTAAACCGGTAATCGTCCCGCTATTGGTACTTGAACCATCATCGTAAAAAGTCGAATCCACCATTACGCCCTGTGCTCCTGGCAACACTATCTCAGCCTCTTTAATCATGGTATCATAAAGTTCGTCACCATTTAATTCTGGATAGAAATGTTTCGAAAACCATTCCATCACGCCAGAACTCAACCAGTTTTGTCCTATGTTGAATATACCGGGTTCGGCGTCTAACTCGGTGGTTAAATTGCCCTCTAACTCTTTGGCAGAAGCAGTAAAAGAAGTACTTCGAGACATTAATATTTCCCAGGTACCGGAACTCAGCACAGGTTGATTTAATTGAGCACCTGAACCAAAAATGGCAAATTGGGTATCGTGTCCGGCCACAAAAACCGCTGTTCCTTCAGGAATTTTTGTAAGATTTGAAGCAGCATTATTTATTTCTCCCACCTTGTCACCTGGCTCCGCGATTGAGCCAAACACTTTTTTGTCTATTCCAATTGCATTTAATACCTTTTCGGAAAAATCTCTTTTCGCAAGATCAGCCATCATGGCCGTACCCATCATGGTAGCATCATTTTGCATAACACCGCTTAACTTATGAATGATCAGGGAAGGGATGAATAGAAAACGATGTGATTGCTCTATGATTTCGGGCCTGTTTTCCTTAAACCATATCATTTTATTGATGGTATTGAAAGCATAAGGGTAGACCCCACTAACTTTATATACTTCTTCCAGGGGAAGATATTTTTCAATGTTGTCCATGATAGATACCGTGCGCTCACATTGCCATGAAATAACCGGATAGAGAAGATCGCCCAACTCATTCACAAAGGCACCATCAACCCCAAAAGTAGTGACCGTAACTCCAACTATTCGGTTAGTATCTATTTGAGAAGTAACCACGTTGGCCGCACCACAAAGCTTCTCCCATAATTTGTCCAGATCCCAGATCCTTCCGCCCGGAGTATATGGATCTTCGTCTGTTTCATTTGGCTTTGATTGAGAAGCCAATATCGAACCATGTTTATCCATGGCAATTACTCTAACATTGGTTGCACCACAATCAAAAACTATGGCGATATCTTTTTCCTGCATGAATCGTTGATTAAAAAGGACTTTCTTCAGAACAAAAATCAATTCCCTATTCTTGATCTAAAAGAATCAGAATTTACCTTAGTACCTTTGGAGATATACTTGCCTAAAGAAAGTCCATTGTTTATATGTAATCTGGTTTTTAGTGTTATTTTATGCCATACAGCGGACCATATGTAGAACAAGCCCTATAATCTGAGCCCTCTTTATCTTCTCCAAAGGCAGACCATGCACTTGGACGGAAAATATTATCCTCAGAAACATTATGCATGTTAACCGGAATACGCAACATTGAAGCAAGTGTAATTAAATCCGCTCCAATATGGCCATAACTGATAGCACCATGGTTTGCCCCCCAGTTGGCCATAACCGTATACACATCCTTAAAAGCTCCTTCTCCATTTGTTCTGGGCACAAACCATGTGGTTGGCCAGGTAGGATTGGTTCTCTCATCTAAAACACTATGAATTTCTTCCGGCAGTTCCGTGGTCCACCCTTCCGCAATCTGAAGTACAGGTCCCATTCCTTTTACCATATTTAAACGGCACATGGTAACAGGCATTTCGCCTTGCGTTTTGAATAAAGAAGAGAATCCTCCGCCTCGAAAATAACCGTGATCAGCCGGTGGCCAAACGGTATTGTCCAAACAACTTTGAGCTTCCTTCTCGGTAATATCCCAATATGGTTTCATTACTGGATTACCTTCGGCATCTTTTTGTTGCGCTGTGGCATCCAAGGTGGTAGAACCTGAGTTTATGAGATGAATGACACCTCCTTTTGCCAGTCCGCTTAGTTCTTTTCCTGTAACTCTTTTTACCGCATCAGGACTCCAGTATGTTCTTACATCCGAGAATATTTGTGATGTATTGGTTAACAGATGCCCAAACAACATACTTACACTATTTAAGCTGTCGTTCTCCGTGGCAAAAACAAAAGCTTCTCGGATTCCATTCCAGTCAAATGAAGAATTCAATATGGCCTCTGTGAAATCAGCGTTAGGTTGGTAGTCTGTCCATTGACGTTGCCCCTGAAAACCACCTAAGATGGCATTTCTACCCAAGCCCTCTTCTCTAAAGCCCTTATTTATTAACTTTTGATTGCCGACCATCATGTCACGACAAATCATTGTCATTTTAATTACCGTTTCCCACTGAGCGTCTTTACTTGCCTGATCAGATTGTTCTTCCGGTTTGTTTCTATCCTCACCTTCCTTACAGTTTTCTTTGGTCCAGGCTAGCGCTTTCTGGAATTCTTCTTCGTCGTAAATACCTTCATCAATTCTCCGAAGGATTTCTACGGATTCCACAAACTCCGTGCGTATTCCTAAATATTCCTGAAAAAAGTTGGTATCTACCATGGATCCTGCAATACCCATTGAACTATAACCCAGCGAAAGGTAGGACTTACCATTCATTTGAGCAACTGCAAGTGCCGACTTCACGAAACGCAAAAGTTTCTCCTGAACATCATGGGGAATGCTGGTATCACCGGCATCTTGTACATCGCGACCATAAATACCAAAAGTCGGTAATCCTTTTTGCGTATACCCGGCCAATGCAGCAGCCAAATAAACAGCTCCCGGACGTTCCGTTCCGTTGAAGCCCCAAACAGCCTTAGGCAACAATGGGTCTGTATCCATGACCTCGGTACCGTAGCACCAGCAAGGGGTAACGGTAAGGGAAACACCTACACCCTCTTTCTTGAATTTGTTTGCACACATGGCTGCTTCAGCCACTCCTCCAATACAAGTATCAGCAATAACACATTCTACTTTTTCTCCACTTGGAAACCTTAAATGATCTTCAATAAATTTAGCTGCTGCTTTCGCCAGCTCCATTACTTGTGATTCCAATGATTCTCTTACTCCATTTTCTCTTCCGTCGATTACCGGTCTGATTCCTACTTTCGGTAAATCTCCTATTAACCTGTTTGCCATTATCTTATTTTTTAATTCTTAATTTATCAATAGTTCTCAGCATAATCCTTTAGTTCAATGCTGGATGAAATATTCACATTACAAATATGCGTTTCCTTAAAATAATTTAAAATGTTTATTTATATTATATTTGTATCTGTTTTAAACATCGCGAATATGAAACTTATCAAAACTAAACCTGACAAAGGCGATCCTTCAGAAATATCACAGCATTTTCCAAGATTTGATTTGCAATTACATTGTTGCAGATATTGGTGGTTGCAACACTGGGAGTTCGGGGAACTATCCTTCCCCTTCTGGAGAATATATCACAATAATTACCAAGGAGGTGTAATTATCTACGAAGGTAAAGAATATACATTAACCCCCGACAAAATTGTAATGATTGCCCCGAATACTTCATACGCCACTCGATTATATAATCATCAAATCCCTAACTCTGGATTCTTGATAAAGGGCAATCGTGTGAATGCAGGACTTCCCGTTAAAAACAATTACATACTTCACCTTTTTATCCATTTCAATCTAGGAATCCCATACGACAACATCAAACCTGGTTTATTTTCGTTTGAATTGACGGATCATATAAAAGAAAAACTGGACATTATCATAAAGCACTTAAATTACGAACATACCAAGTTTAGCTTTTACCCAACCTTGGTTATTCAATCTCTTATTACTGATATGCTTAGTTTTCTGCCAGAAGAAAGTTGGAGTTTAATTACTGAGGATACCAGGCTATTGAAAACACTAAGGTTTATCGAAGAAAATGTTTGCGAAGACTTGTCAAATACTATATTAGCCAACCAGGCCAAGTTGGCAACAAATGCATTTACACGATTATTTACTCAAGAAATAGGCAGTTCGCCGCAAAAATATGTCAAAAAGAAAAGAATTGGCAAGGCCTGTGTTTTACTGCACCACTCAGATAAATCAATAGATGAAATTGCTTTCCGTTGTGGTTTTTCAGACAGGTATCATTTTTCCAGGATATTTAAACAAATCACGAATATTTCACCTGCCAGTTACAGGAAAAATTTCTTGATTAGTTAGGACATTTACTCCATCCTTTTTTTTCAGCCCTCGGCAACAGCTGTATATCCGCACTGGGGATGGCAATTCACTCCCAAGTTCAAAAAAGCTGCCATCGAACCTTTTGTCAAAACGAACATTCAGCTCTCGAGAGTATATTGGAGTCAGCTCATGTCCAAACATAGATAAAACCCGGTTGACTTTATATAGGTTCAAATTAGTTTTGCCTTGTTTAAGGCATACGAATGAAAGTTAACACCCTATGTTCCTTCTGCCAGTTCTTTTTGATTGCGATAAAATGCTTTCCCCAATTCTTTAACCAACTTGCTAAATACCGCAATGGCCTGGCAACGTAAAAAACTTACCATTGTAACCCGCAGATTCTTTCCGAAGCAAATACCATTTTACTGGAAGAATTCCAGAAATTTTTCATCTCATACAGCAAAAAGCTTTCTGAATCCGCGAGCAATTCTATTTCTCCTTACTCTCCTTTTTTTGATTTAATACCAACCGGGGGCCAAACTGTTAAAAAACTTTTTCTACTGGGCATGAAATAACGCTGAATTGATTGGATCACCATTATCCAATGCGACAATCCTGCCATTTCCTGCAGGTAGGGCATCAGTCTGGCTTTTAGCCGGATTATCGTACCAAAGAGATTGTGAACGATCTGCATATTATATCCATTCGGGGAAACCTAATGCCAAAACCAAAAGAATAGCTAAACGGATAAGATTGTCTTTTTGTCGATTATTTTATGATATTATATATTCATTACTTATTTAATAATCAACAACTTAATTCCATCATCTGCTCACATTGCTCATCCATTTGTCTTGTTCTTTGATCGCCAGTAACATGGCTGAATCAAAACTTGGGCATATAAAATTCCGAGAGGCTTTTTCAAAACGTTCACTTGCTGAACTTTACTTTCTTTGGAATGGGATATTGCTCAATCTTACTTAAATAGTCGTCTCGTATCCATTCTGTCTCCTTATTTTCGGGCAGAGACTTCCAATCCAAAACATTACCATTGCGAGTGCATACCACCATTCCCATCTATCATATATTCTTTAGACCTGACGGTTCGCTGCTTATTCAGATAACTAAAGATGTATTCGCTGCCATGATAATTTTGACCTGATCATAATGGACTAAAGCTCTTCTCCATTGCTTATAATTCTGCAGAAGCAAATGTTTTATCAAACACAAGACTAGTCCCTTCTGTGAATTAAATAACAATCGGAAATTCACACCCCCTTTGGCCTTTTACTCCTCGACAAGCCTACACGCAGTTTCCACTAAACAGAGAAACATTCAAATAATTAGCAACATTTCCACTTAACTAACGAAATTGGTAGTACCAGTAATAAAATAGTTCTGCTTATCAAGGTACCATCACATATTGCGGGGTAAATGCGCAAAATGCATTCACAAAATGCCTGGCTATTCGGAATAACCAGGCATTTATTATTCTTGAATATTGTTTTAGTAATCTACCACATTAACGATAACCGTACTTGCGTTTAATATATTTGGTTTATCACTGTTAACAGGTCTGATATCGGCAGTTAAGGTATAGGGTATTTTTTTGCTTAACTTTTTGTTGAGATTAAAATTATATACTTTATTGGCATAACCAGCGTAGGCTGTAAACATAGTTGATGCTACCTTTTTACCTTCCGCATCTTTTAAAGTAAAATGTATTTCCCGGTCTTGGTTGGCTTTGTAGCATACTGGTATCTGCAAAGTTTTACTAGGTGTTGCTTCTATGGTAGCAGCGTCGAGCATCACATCCTCATAATAGAGATTAATTTCTTTTTCGGGGGGTGTTTCTCCGGTGCCAATTGGATCATCGGCATCTACTAATTTATAGCCGCGAACCCAATCGTAACGCACCACATTTTTAGCAGTATCAGCCAATTCTTCATCGCTTGGTAAAGAAATCCAAGGAAAGGGATAAGTCTCACATACCAATCGCATGAACATGGGCTGGTCGAAGGGTTTCTTGCTTACTTTATTATAAAACTTCTGGTACTTAGGCTCACCGTTGTCATAGTAATAACTGGCCATGGTTTCATCATGCCACCAACCTCCGTATACATGAAAATCCTTAGAGGCTAGATCCCTGTCCTCAAATTTCACCTGAGGTGCCCTGTAGTCGTGCTTTTCTCCTTCACAATCAGTATACCAGTAATGTGAGTTGGAATGCATACCGTTAGCAAAATAACTTCCTTTGAAATCCCCGTTTCTTCCAATACACTCCTGAATATCCCATTCCAGTCCATATTGGTCACAACCGTTAGGAGCGTCATATCCTTTCCCCGATGAAAACCAGAAAGTAGTTGACATGGTTGTTGCAGCTGCCTTCACACAACATTCGTAATAACCCAGAAAAACGGACTTTTTGGATACAACAGCACCTCCTTTTATATTATATGTCAGGTCCTTTCCATAAGCATGAATAACGGTATCCTTATCCATTTTTTCGCCTCTGATTTGCAAATAACCATCGGCAACTGATATTTGCGAGCGCATAAACAACCCAGGTTCCCTTCCTCTCCAGGTTGGATGATGGTCGAGCCATTTGGAGGTATCTAAAGCTGAACCATTAAATTCGTCGGAGAAATCCCTGTTCATTACCCAACGCTTGCCTTTAGGCGGCTTTGGAGGGTCAGCAAGTAAGTACGTTGATATTGAAACCAATAATAGAAACGTAATAATCTTTTTCATTTTTGTAGAATTTGTTTTTATAAAGAGATTGATATATTTATTCAAAATGTATGGTGACAAATTATTGTATATTTAAAAAATGGAAGAGGCTTTTTATGTAAAAAAAGAGGGGAACATCCAATTATATAACCTCTGAATGTTTTTTCTATTCACATAGATTACTGTAATTTTTCTTCCCAGGTTAATTTATCAATACTTACACCCATATCAGGATAAACAACACTGGAAATATACCATTGTCCATCTTCACCCTTAAATACCTCGGGAGCATGAGAATTTAATATGGTAATCTGCTTTTCTTCATCAATCCCAAAATCATTTATATTATCCGATAAATACACGTGCGCTTTGTGCGTATACGCACCCATTAAGTTTTCCCTGTCCCACTGAGCGTCTTCCCAAGAACATACAAATAGATAAAATGAGTTGTTATGAAAAATTACTGACGGTGATTCCGGATCGAAATTATTGGTCGTAAGAATGGTTTTGGCATCACTCCAATGGATAAGGTCTTTTGAGATTCTCGTCCGCACACACTTATCGGAACAATAGGTAATATAATAGATTCCTTTATGAAAAATTAAATTAGGATCACGTGCCCCTTTTTCTTCAACAAAAAGATTTCCTTTTGGCGTCCAATTATATAAGTCAGTAGAGGTAGCCAACCGAATTGGGCTATGACCATAAACCATATAATATAAATCTTGTTTTTTCACAATATATGGGGCATGATTGGCCGCTATTTCACCTGGTCTCTCATTTGGTGGAAGTACTTTAGGTAGTTCAGAATAATGATGCTCCCTAATCGTTTCGTGAAATGCCGTAGCGGATGACACCGCATGAAACGAAGCATACTCCCCTTGATGAATATTCCCTTTTTTAGGATCTGTATAAGGATGTGTAATTCCGAAAATATGCCATTTCCCATCCTCTGCTTTTATAAAGCAATGGTCGTTTGGGATCCACCTGTCGTACCACTGGCTTTCTTTTAACAGCTCAGTATCCGGGCCAAAGAAATAATCCCCCGAAGGTTTATATATGCATGTATATTGATTGGCTTGCCTGGGAACTAATATTTTTTTTGAGTTTGACTGTTTACACTGAGCTAATAGTAAGATTACTCCCAATGATAAAATTATTATGTATTTCATCTGTTTAAAAATCATCATATCACTGATATTCCGTATTATATATATAATAACCCACCTGTGTGGCCTGATTATTTGCTCCGGTCATGCCGGTTTCTGTTTAAAAATTAGACAATACCTGCCCGGCGCAGGCGGGGACTACGAACAGAATATACTGAGCGCAGAGTTTTTCGTATTCATTCCCGAATCAAGTTGGGGAAAGGCTATTGCGATAAGTCAAGTGGCTTTCAGCTCATTTTTAATTAGAGGATTTTCGAACATAAGTATAATAGACACCATAGCTTTCCTCCCCTTCAACAAAGTCATTGGTCAGCATTGTCTTTCCTTTCTTCAAACTCACTTTAAATATTACCTCTTCATCCTCCTTGCCAATCTCTTTCTCAAAAACCTGCTCGGCAATTTTAATTCTTACTTTATTAGCATGGATGGCTTCATAGTCAAACCGGTTTTTAGGGTTTACATCAGGAATGCCTGCCACTGGACCGGGACACTCTTTAGGCCATCTGCAACAGGAAATAATATACTCACCATCTTCCTCTATTTTTAAAACATGGGTATTGTTTTTGTTTTTCATCCCTGCTGCCACCTGTTCACATTTCCAAATTCCGCCATCCTCGCCAATAGCATGCTGAATGGTTAGCTTGATTTCCGTTTGAGCATCATTCCCGACAATTTGCACAGGCAACTCTTTATATTCAGGATAAGTTTTAGAGACTTTTAGGAAAGAAGCATTATCTTTTAACAGTTGCCGTACCACTTCGGGGTAGTATTGGGCCACATTGTTTTTCTGCTTGGGATCTTTTATGATATCATACAGTTTCGTGCCATTCACCAAGCGCCATGGGCCTTTTAGAACGCACGTTTCATCTACATCCTTGGGTTGGCGCCAGTCCTGTCGGTGGTGAACAAACACGGAACGGTTTGGAAGTTTTTTGTTGCTATCGGTTAATAGCGGAGAAAAATCCACTCCATCCAACCTAACTTTTTCGGGAATTTTCAAATCGCATAATCCTGCCAAGGTTGGAATCAAATCAACATGAGCTGCCAGCTCGCCGACATCCTTTCCGCCTTGTATTTTTCCATTGGGCCAGCGGATAAAAAACGGAACAATATGACCGCCTTCATGCTTACTTCCTTTTATTCCTCTATAACCTTTGTTGTATCCCAATTTGCCATTATAACCATAACGGGTTCCATTATCGCTCATATAAATGAGAATGGTATTTTCAGCTAAGTCTTTCTTTTTCAGAAACTGGTCGAACTTCCCGAAATTCTCGTCTATATTGGCAATCATGCCATATAAATTGGCATCTATAATTTTATCCCCCTCCAGGTGTTTGTATGGTACAGCATATTTTTCGGCAACAATTAAGGGGTCGTGAGGAGCATTGGTAGGCAAATAGATAAAAAATGGTTTGTCTTGGTTTTTATCAATAAACTTCATGGTTTCGTTGAACCAAATATCGGTACAATAACCCTCAAACTGCCGGGGCTCGTTATTCACATAATACACATCATCAAAGTAACTGTTTCCCCAATAATCGGACAGTTCCCCAACACCTCCGGCTAAATGATGAATGGCGGTATCAAAACCACAATCGGTAGGACGGGTTGGGTAATTATCGCCCAGATGCCATTTGCCAAACAATGCGGTTTTATAACCGTTTTGCTTAAAGATATCAGCCATGGTTAGGCAATTTTCCGCTAAAGCATCTCTTCCTTTAAAGGTAGCCCAAGCGCCATTGTTGATAGGATATTGCCCGGTCATTATTGCTGCACGCGTTGGGGTACAAAGCGGGCTAACATGAAAATCGGTCATGCGAACCGCCTCATCGTAAAAAGCGTCGATATGGGGTGTTTTTAACCACGGGTTACCATGACATCCCAGATCTCCAATTCCCTGGTCGTCGGTTAAGATTAATACTACGTTGGGAGGTGTTTGTATTTTAGTTTCCGTGCAGGAAAGTAGTAAAACAGAGGTCAGTAGAATTAATAAGTTTTTTATCATGGTTTTATTTAAGATTTAACACCATTGCATTGAAAACACAAATAATCATTAAGAAATAAGAAGGAATAATTTGAAGTTATCCAACTATCATCCCCCCATCCCCACTTCTTTAACGTGGTACTTCCCCCTTGCCTATGGTCAAAGGGAAGATCATAAAATATTATTATCTAAATATTTGAGATTATATTTTAATCAGTTTCAGCGATGCGATATTGTTACCAGATTTTAATTGAAGGATATATGTACCAGACGACAAGTCTGATATATCAATTTTAGAATCTTTTTCGCCTGTTATTCCTCTATTTAATAACTTACCTGTAATGGCATATAATTCAAAGTCAGTTGGAGAATCCAATCCTTTAATAAACATGACCTCTCCAGCTGGATTAGGGGCAATTCTAACCGTTTGAGCACCTAATTTCCCCACCGCCGTATCGTGGTTGATTTTCAGACTAAACTCTGCTGTATTTAAAACAGAATGGTCACTATTACTAATTAAAGACACTGCAGCAATATAAGTTCCGTTTAGTTCCGAATCTTCCATTTCCATTAAAAGATTTCCGTAACCCGCATAAAGCTCCTTCTCGCTGCGTAGAACAACGGATCCATGCTCATCCTTTATTTCCAATACAATTTTATTGTCGCCATTGCTTTGGTAATTTACATTAAAACTCAAAGCGTCAGCTTCCAATGAAGTCGGCTTTTGCGAGAACATTATCTCTTCAGAAAAAACATTATTACTTTCACTCGCGCTTTGTTCATCAACAGGCAAATAAGAATAGGTTCGTACCCAATCATAAAAGGTCGTTCTTTCTTCCCAGGTACCAGTCATTCCACCATCAGCAGGAACGGGACTCCAATCGTAGGTTTCACAAACCAACTTGATATACATCTCAATATCGAAATTAGCTATAGGTTTGATAGTGTACTTATATTCACCATTCAAATAAAAGAGTATTTCAGTAGCGCTTTTCCACCAAACGCCATAGGTGAAATAATTATCGTAGACTTTACCATTGGTTTCTGCGTGATTCCCTTTTGAACCGGCCGGAATATGTGCACATGTTTCCGGTATTCCACGGCTGTGGGTATTGGACCCCATCTGGGTTGTTTTTGCATGCGTAGCAGGGTAACCGATACATTCCTGAACATCCAGCTCTGTTGTTCGTCGCTGACAGTCGGTACTTTCGTTGGAATAATTAATCAGCCAAAAGGTAGACGACATAAAGGTTTTATTGGCTTTCATTTTACATTCTACAAAACTACCTAGTTTAACCTTGTTTTTTGAACGTACATGTGCTCCTTGATGCGTCCATGTTTTTCCATTGACTACACGTGCTTCCGAAAAAACATCGGTAGTCAGCCTCAGGTTTCCTTCACCCACCGTAACTGCTTCGGCGGTAAAAAGTCCCGGTTCACGACCAATCCACCGCGTGTCTGTATTTTGCCAAACGGTTTCATTTAATGCACTGGTTCCATCAAATTCATCCGAACATTCATTGTTTAACACCCAGCGGTAACCAAGTTCGGGAAGAGCGGGTTGGGCAAATATGTTAATGTTGATTAATAATAGAACCAGTGTAGAGATTTTTGATTTTTCCATATTTGAAATAAAGATTGTTTTAGTACATCCTAAAAGTAATTAATGGTAGTAGCAAACCCGCTGTTGATTTCTAATCAAAAACTATACAAGCGGAAAAATAATAGGTACTTCGGTCAAGGTAATGCAGGTTAATATGATTCAGGTTAAACATTGTATATAAAAATAAGCTAATTAAGGGGGTATTTTAAATTTTCCAAAAGAAGATGTCCGAAACTGATATTGCTTAACTGCAGAACTTACAATTTGCAAAGCAGGTATGCATGTAACCCCTATCCCCGCATCTGCGATGCGGTACTTCCCCCGGTCTCAAGACCAAAGGAAGAACCATATATAAGGCCTTACAACTTAAAGTTTGATCAAAATATTTATGACTTTTGATGTCAACCCTAATAGCACTCCGTTTCAATAGCCTACAAACCAACTTGGCTTTTGCCCGCATTGGGGCAGTTATTTGCATGGTGCTATCCATAGGTCGATGCCCTATGTTGGTCTATAAGCCCGTTGGGCTTTATTGAAATATGAGAGAGTACAAACATTGTTCATTCTTAAAGTTAATCGCATTAGGCTCTATGCCGGGGAAGCGTTTTTTACATGATGTATTTATTTTTACCTTCTACCTTTGTAACACCATCTTCCTAGTATGCGACAATCCTTCTCCTTTTATATTTAGGATATAAATTCCGCTTGAAACAGCCGAACCCAGACTCATATCAAATTCTCGATTGGAAGGATTTACTGTTTTCCGTTCTTTTTTAACGACTTGTCCTCTCAAATCAATTAATGAAACTTCTAACTTTCCTGAATAATCGCTGTTACTAATAATTTGAAATTTAGAACAGCTTGAATCTGGATAAACCAACCAATTGTTTTGCGAGGATATATTATCATTTACCGAAACGTCTTCTGGTTTGCCGTTATAAGCCCCAATGTTTACTTTCCCGGATTCCAGATTTATAGGATTTCCATAAAAATCGACTGTTGGATAAGGAGCTATATCTTTAAAAACGCCATATCCTGCATTTATAACTACTGGACCTGTAATATTAGTTCCTTTATCGATAGCAGGACTACCCTCCTTCAGTTGATATGCCAATTTATCAGCACCGGTACCTGTAAACATCGGATCGCCTTCTACAGGATTGGTATCCATGTTTACCCATTCGGTATTAACGTTACCTTCATAAAGGTTATTGGTCATTGTAAACGGGGTGTCATTGTCTCTTACTGAAAATTGCAAATGCCCCATAGTAGCGCCATTGGTGGATGAAAAAATATTGTTATAAATAAACATATTTTTGGCATCTACATTAAAGGTGGTGGTAAATTCCTTATCAATAACTACTGTATTATTATATACATATACACCATCGCTTAACATCAAGCCACTATCAACCCATCGGTCAGAATAAATATAAACAGTACTACTTCCTGCTTTCCAGTCCGAAACTCCTTCGGTATACCTAAAACCACTATTCACACTCACATTAAAACGGTAAACTGCATCTATATTGTTAGCCAAAATTTCAACAAACCCGCCAATACAGTCGTCCATATAATTGTACTGAACAAAGGTATTGGTATTATGCTTATCAATATGAATACCATAGGAATCGAGATAACCTCGGGTACTTAAGCACATGTTATACTGTATCACGGTATTCATTGCCTTGTAGTTCCATACCGAACTACCGCGAGCGGGCATGCGAGGGTCTGTAGATGCTCCGGGATGATCAAAAATATTGTTTTCAATCAGGCAGTTGTAGGTACCATTGGGCAACACTGCTGTTCCGCCATTATAGGAGAATTCATTGTTACGCACAACCACATTCATGATACGGTTGATGGAATCGTTGCCAATACCTTCGTTTCCTCCACCTCCTCTAAATTGGATACCTAAACGCTGTAGGTTGGTAAAATAACTGTCTTCAATAATAACCCCGTTGATGTTTTTTTCCTTACCGGCCACTGTATTTTTAGCACTGGTAAACCTGATACCGGAAACCTGGATAGCATCAAAGTCTTCGGGACTAAGCATGGGCTGCACGGCAAAAACATCTCTGACGGTAATATTACGAAAAACCAGGTTTTTCATGGTTTTATCACTGCTATTATGAATGGAAATACCAAAGGCATCGGTATCTTTTACTCCGGACCTGGCAACCAAACGGTCGTTTTTCACCTCTATCCCATCAAATATTATGTTGCCGCAATTCTCTATCCTGATCGCCTCCTGATAGTCGCCACCCGCTTCGGCTCCAACCTGTCCGTTTATAATAGGTTTTTCTCCTTCGCCATACGCTGTAATTACAACAGGATCATCTTCGCTTCCGGAACCATTGACACTATAATGTCCCTTAAACTCATCCCCACTTTTAAATAAAACGGTATCACCTGGCATTAGGGTGGTGGCACTAATTTTATCCAACGTAAGCCAAGGCTCCGCCTTGGTACCTGCATTATCATCATGCCCTTCTGAACTGCTTAAATAGTAAGCTGTTTGCCGGATGGATTCTACTACTTTAAAATGATCTATATCAATCGTTCCCGACCAATAATGATACAAGGCGATTTTTACCTGTGCAGCTCCATAAGGCACAACAAAGCTAACTTCCAGGTTTTTCCATTCTTGTCCTTCGGTATCGTTGGCTGGTTTATAATCTGCAGAAGAAGCTATTATATCGTCACTTGTAGACAATACGCGTAGCTGCCTTTTAAAAGGACCTTTGCTATCCAAGCTGTACAAATAAGTCTTACCGGATTCTACATTTATGGTTTTGGCCATTTGCATTTTTGCACCGGCATTTACATCCGCTACCATATGGGCAAATTTATTCCCATTACTTTCTGTAACAACAGACGTAACATTGCCGGTATACGCATCGCCTTTTGTCAACACATATCCTTGTGTGCTTAGGTCGGTACCTGTGGACAAATTTTCAAAATCTTCTTGAAAAACTGTTTGCGCAGATAAGTAGGTGGCTAAAAAAAATAAAGTGGCAAATAGGACTTTTTTCATTATCTAATCGATTCATTTTTCAATGTTCTAAAAATACAAACCCCTTCCGGATATTCAGAGGGGGTTATTGCCTTAAAACAAGTGTGTTTTTATTATTTCGGTGATTGTATTGCCTGCATAATATAAACCGAAGCGTGACTTTTGATGTTCGAAAAGAGAATTATAATTGGCGAAATTATCTAAGTGCTTATGCATATAGAGTTCACAGGCTGATAACTTCCCATCCCCAATCCAACTCATGCCTTTTATTTAAGAAGTTAGTCTCCTACTTGGTTAGGCGGCCAATGTTGGGTGATTCTACATATCCCAGCCTACTCATTTCATAGTATATTAGCATTTTGTTAAGAAATGCATGGATGGCATCGTAACGGTGGCTCGGGATTAACCACCATAATTTGTTGGGTTGCTTTTATTGAGCAAAATCTATATCGTTTACGACCATAAGTACACCAGCAACGAGTAAAACTAATTATCTCGTATTTATATCATTCAAACTTTAAAATAACTATCAGGAATTAACTAAAAGCCACTGTCTATTTGGGTCAATAAAGCATGTGTAATATGGGAGCAATGAATCGACCAAGTATATCATTAATTATTAATGCAGTAAACCAACAACATTAGTTTTACAAGCTTAAGTACAGTAAACAGATACGGTAAAAAGGTGTATGTGAATAATTAAAGTATCGGATTAACAAAGGCTAAATTGTCATCCAAGACCAAAGTGCACTTGATACTGACAGACCTTTAGTACATCGATTGGGAAACGAGTGGAAACAGATAGTATATTATCTAATAAACTATTAGATGTATTCTCTACTTAATCCCAACATAATACTCTTGCATCACATCCCCTGCCTTTTGTGCTGCCTTTTATCCGACAAGAGTCTTTTCCGGTGCCAGCCTTCCTGATTGCTTGGGTGACGACGATAAAGTGAACGAAAATCGAAAAGCGCCCATGGAGTGGTTCCGCAGAAATTTTGAATATTTTTAAACACGCCCCGATTCTTTTCATACCGGTTTTTCTGATTACCTAAGCTCCACGAATAGACCTTTTCGCCATCACCTTTTTTCCTTACAAACTTTCACAACCAAATTCGGCAAATATCAATGGCTTGACGTTAGCCACATTCCATTTCATTTCAGAAGAGTCAACAGGCCAGAGAACATTCCATCACTAAAATTCATTTACACCTAGTTACATCCACTACCTTGGAAAGATCATCTTTATTTTAACCGTAATGCTTTTCGCATTGAACCCGCAATATACATTAGAAATCCTATTACACATTGAAATTACTTTAAAACAAGACACTTCGTTGCATCACTTCAACTCACCAGAACGATGCTCCTGAAAGTAATCGGGACAAGTTATGCCTCGTTTCAGTAATGCCTTGTTTTATTGTACTTGCAATGCTCATGACGAACCTCCAATACATTATCCGGATTGAAACGTGAATTATCAAATGCAGGAACGACCAATCCTGTACCATGTAAATCGTGAGCCAGATTAATTAAATCGGTCAACACTTTGTTTCTATTAATTATTTGGACTGGTCCCGTCGGCAGCCCTCCAGATAATGATCCATGCTCTGTTTTTATCGAGATAAATCCTTTCATGCAGCATCGTGATCGCTTTATCCAGCACCACAGGAATTTTAGATTCGATACCTTGTCAAAGCAGGAATTCTTCACACATCGTCAACATAAAACACTTTTTAAAGCCATTAGCTCCTGATAACGGTTAACGATATCTTCATGAATTTTTTCCAACTGTGAATTAAAAATTCTAATCTCGTCACTTTTACCTCTTGCTTTCCTTTCCAATTATCCCATTTTTCTGGATTAATGTACCTCTTTAGTAAAATTACACAACCCCTACCATCCACTGTAATAAGTAAATAAACAGGAACTTTACTTCCTTTTACCTTTAGTTTCTTCAGAAAAAAAACAGACCAAAAGATATTGTTAAAGCCGTCATACCTTCTTTAAATTTAAATAATTTTCTCAACTCTGTGTAACCGAATAGGTCGCATTTACATTGGTGTTTTTTGGTTTAAATTGATATGGCCAAAAACAAAAAAGCCCGTAAACAGTAGGTTTTACGAGCATTTGTTTTTCTTTGAAGAGTAAGTTGTCGGGATGACAGGATTTGAACCTGCGACCCCTGGTCCCCCAGACCAGTGCGCTAACCGAACTGCGCCACATCCCGAAAAAATTAGTACTATTCTTGCATTAGGGATTGCAAATATATAAAAAACTTAATCTTTTAATAAAGCTTACAACATAAAATATTTCCTTTTCGTTACAAAAACCCTTAACCTGTTTCTTTATCAAATACATACCATTTTGTCTTTATTATTTTAATATTCGCATGCAACCTTTCATATTTTTTGTTGTCTTATAACCAAAATTTCTAAGTTCAACCACAAATAATTACTGTTGATACCATTTTTATTTTTGTTCAACCATTTTTTAATATTTTTGCAACTGACTTAAAACGCAGCATGAAAGACAAAGATCTATTACAAAGATTATCTTCAGGTGATTCAAAAGCCTTTCAAGAGATTTTCATGCGTTATTACCAACAGTTGGTTGTATTTGCGAGTAAATTGGTTTATGACCTTGATCAATCGCGGGATATAGTCCAAGAGGTTATTGTTAATTTTTACGAAAAACGAGATAACATACAAATTCATACCTCATTAAAAGCACATTTATATCAATCTGTCCGAAACCGTTGCTTAAATTATCTAAAAAGGGAACAAACTATTCGCACGCATCATTCTAACATCTTTGAGGAACGAAAAGAACATCACCAAGAATTTAAGGATCTGATGGAAGAGACGGAATTGGAAAATAGAATTTATCATGTTATTAATTCATTACCAAAGCAGTGTCAAAAAATATTTGAAATGAGCCGTTTCGACGGAAAATCAAATGCCGACATTGCGGAGGAGCTAAATATTTCGAAGAGAACTGTTGAAACTCAAATTAGCAATGCACTAAAAAAAATAAGAATAAAACTTTTTGATCACATGACCGTTGTAGTTATTTCACTCTCCTGTGTATTTCTCAAAATCCTACTCCATGGTTAAGATTCATTCTAAATAAACCTGTATTCAATATTTTTTGTACGTGTTCAACAATAATCAGTTGTCTTAATAAAACAAAAATAAACCTTAACATCACTATTATGGAATTTTTACTTCAATTATTGGCAGAACTTATTCAAGGTAACGAAATTGAAAATAGCGTTCATACGAATAAAGAACCAGAAATAGCTGAAGTTAAAGAAAACGAAGAGTTAGAGAATATTTTTGGCATGATGCATTTTCATTGATACTTTATATTTTTTGACCGTTTTTATTTTATATTGCAGGGAGAGTGAAAGAGAATAAAAAAAATATGATTCAGCATATCGTTGGATGCTTAACCAGGGATATAACAAACGATGAGTTGTGTAAACTTGACGTTTGGAAAAAAGACGCGGCTGAAAACCAAGAACAGTTTGAGCAGCTGGAGTCAGCATGGGTCAAAAGCAAGAACCTGCATGTTTTCAGCCAAATAGATGTTGAAAAAGACTGGAAACGAGTATGCGACAAAATTGGGAAAAATAAAAAGAAAAGAAATAACCTTAAAAGAATTAGTATATCTGCGAGAAAAATAGCCGCCATATTTATCCCACTTATGTTTGTGGCAATTTCAGGTGTTTTATTTTGGAACGTTCCCGGTTTCGGAAGATTAAGCGCCCATAAAAGCAGTTCAACCATTCATACAATAACCTTACCCGACGGATCAAAAGTTACGCTTAACAAATACAGTAAAATCATTTATCCGAATAACATCGCATCTTCGGAATCGCGGGATATTGAGCTAAACGGGGAAGCTTTTTTCGAAGTTTTCCATAATAAAACTCCGTTTAACGTAGAGGCAGGCAGCCTATTGGTGCAAGTGTTGGGAACCGAGTTCAATATACAGGAAAATGGTTCTGAGGTAGCTGTTTCCGTCATTTCAGGAAAGGTAAATATTTCTGCTAACGACAAGCAATTACAGTTGACCAAAGGAAAAAGAGCTGTATTGAGCGGCGGTATTTTAGTAGAGGAACATGGCGAAACAGAAAACGATATTTATTGGTGTTCAAAACACCTGAAGTTCAACCAAGCCAATTTGGTAGATATTTGTAAGGAATTACAAAAAAGCTTCCAGGAAATCAAAGTGGTTAAAATAAATACCAAAGATCTAAGTACCAAGGTTACTACTTCGTTTAGGAACCAAAGCTTACAAGATATTTTGGCAGAGCTGCAAATTCATTTCAATAAAAAAATAACATTTGACGGTGCAACCTTGACGGTCTCTGATTAAAAATCCATATTTTTACGGGATTCATTAATATCTGAATGATCAAATCCCGCACAATAAGAATATACATCACAGTAATGCTTCTTGCTTTCAGTAGCACAGCATGTGTGCTTGCACAATCAATTCTGGATAAGTTTGTGTCTATAAACATCGATAGTGGTTCCACCTCCGAAATTTTAAATGCCATAGAAGCTGAAACAGATATTTCGTTCGGCTATAGCAATAAGGTATGCATTGTCGATTTTATTCAGCTTACTACAAACAGAAATACAATAAAAGGTTTTTTAAACGAGGTATTTGCGGCATGTGATATAGAACTAACCGAGAAAAAAAGAAAAATACTAATCCTTCCGAAAAGCCCCAAAGAGACGGAGAAATTTGTTATTAGCGGTTTCGTAAAAAACATTAAAAATGGAGAAATCCTTATCGGTTCTTCTATTTACGACGCAGTATTATGGGAAGGAACCACCTCCAATAATTTTGGCTTTTATAGTTTAACCCTCCCCAAAGGAGATGTTATACTGAATTGCTCTTTTGTTGGTTATCATTCGGTACAACACTCCTTTGCACTAGACAAAGACACAACAATAAATTTCGATTTGTTGTACAATACCCAAATAAAAGAGGTGCCGATAGTGGGTTTTATTTCCAAAGAGGGTATCAATACCACACGTACCGGTACGATTAATGTACCGGTTGAGCAAATCCAGAAGTTCCCTTCATTTCTTGGCGAAGTGGACGTTATTAAAACCCTGCAACTCTTACCTGGAATAAACAGTGGCAGCGAGGGTGTCAGCGGGCTGTTTGTAAGAGGTGGTGGGGTGGATCAAAATCTGTACCTGCTCGATGATGTTCCTGTTTATAATATCTCCCACCTTTTCGGTTTCTTCTCCGTATTCAACGCCGATGCACTTAATAATATTTCGGTAACCAAAGGAGGCTTTCCCGCCCGCTATGGTGGTAGGTTGTCTTCGGTTATAGACATACGAATGAAAGATGGCAATAATGAAAAGATCGGCGGAACGGTAAGTTTAGGGATGATGTCATCTAAACTAGCCTTGGACGGCCCATTGTACAAAGATAAAACCACGTTTAGCTTTTCGATAAGAAGATCATATTTCGATGTTTTTGCCTTGCCCCTTCAGGCACAACAGAATACCCGTACGGCTTTTTATTTTTATGATGCCAACGGAAAAATAACGCACAAATTGTCCGAAAAAAGTAAGCTATATATAAGTTATTATGGTGGTAGGGACCGTTTTTTTTCGAAATATAATTTCAACGAAGTACGCGACCCTAACCAGCCTGCCGATGAAGACCAAACGCTAAACATTAATGATCAGGGTTATTCGGGCTGGGGCAATGCGGTCGGTTCATTGCGTTTGAACAAAATTCATAACGAAAAGCTATTTTCCAATATATCTTTATCCTTTAGCAACTATTCGTATTTTGTGGGCTACGAAGAGCACTCCATCACACCTGGCATTTGGAACTACTTTGAGCAGAGATATCACAGTGGAATATTAGATGTAATGCTTAAGGCCAATTTCGATTATTTTATGAATCCCAGACATCATGTACGGTTTGGAGCTTCCTATACGAACCATACCTTTAATCCCGGTGCCGATGTTCTGCGCAGAACCCAAAATACGACTACCGTGCTGGATTCAACAATTGGTGGCGACAAAGTTTACGGTCAGGAAATGTTTTTATACGTAGAGGATGATTTTGCCATTAGTCAAAGCCTCAAGGTTAATTTGGGAGTACACACCTCAATATATAACACCGAGGATAAAACCTATCATTCAGTGCAACCCAGAGTGTCGGCACGATTATTACTGCACCCTAAATTTGCTATTAAAGCGGCCTTTTCAAAAATGACACAATATATGCATTTGCTAGGTTCCTCATCCGTTTCGTTACCCACCGATCTTTGGATTCCGGTAACCAGCAATATTGCGCCGCAACATGCCAATCAGTTGGCGCTCGGATTTAAATGGCAATGGCGGCAAGGGTTCCACTTAACGGTTGAAGGGTATTCGAAAGATTATAAAAATCTATTGATTTCAGTGTATAACAGGTCCGTTATAAATGATAATCCAGACGCATTAGATGATTTAACATATGGAAGTGGGTATTCCGAAGGTATAGAGCTTCTGGTGCACAAAAAAACCGGTGATCTGACCGGGTGGATAGGTTATTCGCTCTCTAAATCCAGACAAAGGTATAGTCTGATAAATAATGGGAAAGATTTTCCTTCGGCCAATGACAGGGGTAATAGTGTGGGTTTATTCAGCAACTATAAATTTAACAACAAAGTTGACCTGGCCTTAACATGGTCCTTTGGAACAGGAAACGCAGTTACATTGCCATCGCAAAAATTTTATACGCCAGTGCTTCCAACACAAGGAACGCAGAGCGAATCTAACACCTCCTATTCAGAATACATTGGAAACATAAATAACTACAGGATGCCTAAATTTCACAGGTTAGATGTAGGCGTTAATTTTAAAAAGAAAAACAAGCTAGGCCAAAGAACATGGAGTTTTGGGTTATATAATGCATATGGTCAGCAAAATGCCTTTTCAATATATTTTTCAACCGATATAGATGAGAATACAGGTGAAGTAACCCGACATCTTAAGCAGTTGAGCATATTCCCGGTACCCCTTCCTTATATTCGTTATACTTTAAAATTTTAATCCTGGCAGGATGAAACCATATTATAACATATCAATTTCATTGACAGTACTTTTTTGTTTGCTTCTGTTGGTGGCTTGCGAAAAAAAATTGGATTATCAATTGACCAATCAAGAATCTCAGGTCGTAATGTATGCTTTCCCCATGCCCGACAGCACATTGAAACTGCATGCCAGCTATTCCACAAATGTTCTGACAACCAGTGACTACAAAGGAATTCAAGGACTAAAGTATAAAATTGCCGTAAATGGAACAGAGGTAGCTTCTGGAGAATATCCTTTCGGAGAAAAATGGTTAAACCTGCCGGAAATCACCTCTAATACCCATGAAAACTACATCATCAGCTACCTACTCAACGATGGCACCAGCATTATTGGAAGTACCACAATCCCGCAACAAGTTCCAATTGAAAGCCTGGATACGGTGAGCACTTCATATGCCAACAAGGAGGGCGATGATGAAGAAATGTTAAGGTGTACTTTAAAACTGAATGATCCGGTTTCTGACGAAAACTATTACCAGGTAAGAGTTGATTATATACAAGATGTTGTTTCCTCACCTCAATCAAGCACAATAGAAACGATAGACTTTATAAAAGAAGACAAGGTATTTTTAATTAGAGACGATGAATCGGTTCTTTTAACGGATGTAGATTTTCAAGGAACTTTTACCGACCATTTATTTAACGGACAAAGTTATGAAGTTAGCTTTTTGATACCCGAAGAATATTTAAATACTAATTCTGAACTCATCCCCTCTCGTTTAGTCATTCATTTATATACACTAACTCCCGAATATTACCAATTCCTTCGGTCAACTATTGAAGAAGAAGCGTTCAGGGATTACCCAATATTTGAACCGGTAAACGTGTTTACCAATATAAATAATGGGATTGGCGTAGTTGCAGGATTGGCAGTTGATACGTACACCATCTTTTTGAAATAATTCTTACGCATGTATTTTTGTCAGTGTTTTTGGTGACAAATTTTAATTTATTTGCTTTATTCCAAAAAGGCATTAATTTTGAAATGTAGAAATGTAAATATATAAATGAATAAAAATAAAATATAGATAGAATTATGGCAATGTTTGAAAAAATGGATTTAGGATCAGATAAAAACGCTTCGGAAGAAGTAACAGCAACTGAAAAAGTGAAGGTGTTAATCATCGGTTCAGGACCTGCCGGATATACAGCCGCTATTTATGCTTCCAGAGCTAACCTAAGCCCTGTTTTATATGAAGGAATGCAGCCTGGAGGTCAGTTAACAACAACTACCGAAGTTGAAAATTACCCCGGTTATCCTGAGGGTACTTCGGGTCCGGTAATGATGGAAGACCTGAAAAAACAAGCTGAGCGTTTTGGTGCTGATGTTCGTTTCGGATATGCCTCAGCGGCCGACCTATCGGAACGTCCATTTAAAATAACAGTGGACGGAAACAAAGTGATTGAAGCTGAAACGGTAATTATTGCCACCGGCGCTACAGCCAAATATTTAGGTATTGAAGATGAACAAAAATATGCCGGCTCGGGTGTTTCCGCTTGTGCCACATGTGATGGTTTCTTTTACAGAGGAAAAAAAGTTGCCGTAGTAGGCGGTGGCGATACTGCATGCGAGGAGGCATTGTACCTTGCTGGTTTAGCTGAAAAGGTTTATATGATTGTGCGCAGGGATGAGCTTAGAGCTTCAAAAGTCATGCAACAAAGAGTATTTGACAACGATAAAATAGAGGTTTTATGGAAACATCAAACCAAAGGGTTGACAGGAGATGGCGTAGTTGAGGGCGTTGACTTATATATTAATAAAGGAGAGCCAAACCAGGAAGAAGTACATGTTGCTATTGATGGGTTTTTTCTGGCTATTGGACACACCCCTAATTCCGAAATTTTCAAAGATTATTTAGAAACGGACGAAGTGGGTTATATTCAAACCATTGCTAACACAGCAAAAACTAATGTTGCCGGAGTGTTTGCTTGCGGCGACGTTATGGATAACCAATATCGTCAAGCCGTAACAGCTGCCGGTTCAGGATGTAAGGCTGCCATGGATGCGGAAAGGTTCTTGGGTGAAAACTAATACAGTTTATACAATTTAATATGCAAGGCTTTCCTTTGGGTTAGCCTTTTTTTGCTTTCCGGTTTATTATATGCTCGATTCGTTGATGAAATCTGCGGGTTTGTTGAATGCTTTTGGGTAATATTAATACTTAAATTACTTTTGATATAGGCATTAAAAATCCACCATATAATCATACCCCATGAAAATAAGAAGTAACATATCCATTAGCGAATCCGGCTTCGTGTTTGATGCAAAGACAGGGGAATCATTTTCGCTGAATCCTACCGGAAGAGAGATACTCCAATTAATTAATTTGGGCAAGAACGATCCTGAAATTAAGGAGTATATGATGACCAAATATGAAGTATCCGAAAATATTCTGGATCGACATCTAGACGATTTTGTACAGATGCTTCGATTGTTTAACCTTGCCGAAATCGAATAGCCATGAGCGATAAACTAAAGATTACGATAGCGGTTACCGGTTTGAACAATACGGACAACCCGGGACCCGGGATTCCGGTTATCAGGGGGATCAGGGATTCGGAATTGATCGAAGCCCGTATCATCGGATTATCCTACGAAAATTTGGAGCCCGGCATTTACATGAGGAATATGGTTGATAAAACATATATGATACCCTACCCTTCAATTGGTGTAGAGACATATATGGATCGGATCATTCAAATTCATGAACAAGACCCTATTGACCTAATTATACCAAACCTGGACGCAGAACTGCACACTTTTATCAAGGCCGAGAAACTTTTAAAGGAACACCATATAACAACCTATTTGCCTTCGTTCAAACAACTTGAAGAAAGAAATAAAGGTAATTTGCTTTCATATGGTGAAAAATATAGCATTCAAGTTCCCAAAAGCATTTCCGTCACTTCGTTCAATGATGTTGACCATATTGAAGATGAATTCTCCTATCCTGTTTTGGTAAAAGGAAAATTTTACGATGCCTATGTCGCCCAAAATTCGGAGCAGGTGATGACAGCATTTAATAAGATTAGCGCCAAATGGGGACTGCCCATCATTATACAACAGTTTGTTAAGGGAACCGAAGTTAACGTAGTAGCATTGGGTGATGGTGAAGGCAATACCGTTGCCGCTGTACCCATGCGCAAACAGTATATCACCGATAAAGGAAAGGCATGGAGCGGCGTGACCCTCGACGATCCCGATTTAATGGAAATAACCAGGCGTTTGATTAAAGAGAGCAAATGGAAAGGCGGTATGGAACTGGAAATGATACGAACGGAAAACAACGAATATTTCCTGATCGAAATTAATCCCAGAATGCCGGCCTGGGTATATCTGTCGGTGGGTGCCGGACAAAATATACCAGAAGCGTTGACCTTATTGGCTATGGGAAAAGATGTTAAACCAATGACAGCATATGATGTGGGAAAAATGTTTATCCGATATTCATATGATTTAATTGGTAATTTGGCCGACTTCGAAAAAATATCAATGCAGGGGAATCTTTGATCAGTCATCTGTTGGAGCGAAGCGACATCCCGTATCCTTAAGTTATTTAATTTTGCGGGGCATCAGTTGGCAGTCTTGCTAACGATTATTCAAACAAGTAAAATCCCGTATCCTTTACCATTAATTTCTGCGGGACCGAATACCGATTGTTAAATTAAAAATCATGGAAAAACTAGCGTACGAAAAACCGATCATCAATAAAATAAGTGCAGGTGTACCGGATAAGTTTGGACTGGGTTCAAACATTCAACCCGTATCCACCATCAATGGAATTCCTGTAAAAGAATTGGTTGAACAATATGGTTCTCCTCTTTTTGTGCTTTCGGAAAAAACGATTCGGGAGACCTATCAGAAAGCGGTCAATGCTTTTAAAATCAGGTATCCAAAGGTACAGTTTGCCTGGTCGTATAAAACCAACTATGTAAACGCCGTTTGTAATATCTACCATCAGGAAGGCTCCTGGGGAGAGGTTGTCAGCGGGTTTGAATACCAAAAGGCAATTGCCAACGGCGTACCTGGCAACAAAATTATTTTTAATGGACCGGACAAAAGCAGGGAAGATTTAACTATTGCTATCAATAACGAGTCCCTGATTCACCTCGACCATCAGGATGAGTTTTACGATATTCAGTCCATCACAAAAGAAACAGGAAAAAAAGCCAAGGTGGCAATTCGTGTAAATATGGATACGGGAATACACCCTAAATGGGTGCGTTTTGGATTTAACCTGGAAAATGGGGAAGCTTGGGCCATTTTAAACAAAATAATGGTGGATGATGGATTTGAACTTATGGGCCTTCATACGCACATAGGAACATACATTATGGATACCAATGCTTATGCCATAGCTACAACCAAGCTTGCACAACTGGCCGTCCGTATCCATCACAAATACCATCATCATATCAAATATATCGATTTAGGAGGTGGTTTCGCTTCCAAAAACACATTGAAAGGAGCCTACCTGCCAGGCAGCGATACTTGTCCCACCTTTGACGAATATGCCGAGGCCATTACAAATGCTCTGCAACATTCCGATATTCAGTACAATCATATGCCTATGCTGATACTGGAAACGGGTCGCGCGCTCATCGACGATGCCGGATTTTTGATTGGTACTGCCCTGGCTAACAAAAGGCTACCTGATGGACGACGTTCTTTGATCATTGACATAGGTGTTAACTTGTTGTTTACCTCCTTCTGGTACGAACATCAAATAGCACCTGCGCAGTTAACAACCCCAAATACCGAGGATACCATTATTTACGGCCCATTATGTATGAATATCGATGTGATTAGGGAAGCCATTAAGTTTCCGGTGGTGGAAAAAGGAGACCAAGTGGTTATCAGTAGAATTGGCGCTTATAATATGACCCAATGGATGCAGTTTATTACCTATCGACCCAAGATTATAATGATTGATACCAATGGTAAAACCCATGTGGTACGCGAAAATGAGAATCATGATACCATGAACGCCTTGGACCATATCCCAGAACATTTGAAAGATATAAACTTATAAGTTGAACTAAAGACGCTCACTTCACTTGTTGTAAGGTACTTCCTCCTTACTGAGTGTAAATGACGATTGCCTTTGGGCCCAGCAGAAACTTATTTAAACGATGTACAAAAATATCCATACATTATTAAAGTCCGATAACGCCAGTTTATTTGCGGATAGTCTGCTAAACAGCTATTCTCAAATATTCTTTTCTACCTACAAGCCCTTTGCCGTGTTGATTATGCTGGTTACGTTTATCGATTTTTATACCGGATTAACCGGATTATTGGCCGTCATGGTTACTTCTGTTGGCGGATTTTTGTTGAATCTGGATAAAAACAACATTGCCAAAGGGTTATACGGTTTTAATGGATTGCTGGTGGGCCTTGGGCTAGGTATTTATTATAGCTTTAGCTGGTATTTAATATTTATAGTGGTAATGGCCGCAATTCTAACTTTATTTATTTCGGTAAGTATGCAGGGCATTATCGGTAAATATAATATTCCGTACTTAAGTATACCTTTTTTGTTGGGCATTTGGATTTTTACCATTGCCACCAAACATTTTGATGCCTTAGGCATAAGCGAAAGGGGCATCTATACCATGAACGAGCTGTATGTAATTGGAGGACATTCGCTGGTTAAAGTTTACGAGTATTTTAACGCCGCGGAAATCCCGCCCTTTTTAAAGGTCTATTTTATTTCGTTGAGTGCCATATTGTTTCAATACAATGTTTTGGCTGGTTTAATTTTATCCATCGGCCTGTTATTGTTTAGTCGTATCGCATTTTCGTTGTCGTTAATTGGATTTTTTATCGCTTACTCATTTTATCGGAGCATAAATGCCGATATCACTCTCATCGAATACAGCTATATCGGTTTTAATTATATTTTAACGGCCATTGCCATCGGAGGTTTTTTTCTGATACCTTCTCCGCGTTCTTATGTGAGCGTTGGTATTCTGGTACCTTTGGTAGCTATTCTTTCCATCAGCCTAAGTTCTGTACTCCTGGTTTTTAACCTGCCCATTTATTCGTTACCCTTTAACGTTATGGTGTTGATGTTTTTATATGTACTTAAGTACAGGATGAGCTACTCTTCAAAGCTGGCCGAGGTGTATTATCAGTATAATTCGCCGGAAGCAAACCTCTACACCTACGTCAACAATCAACAACGTTATCAATTTTTAAACTATACTCCTGTAAAATTACCATTTATGGGCACATGGAAAGTGTCTCAAGGGCATGATGGAGAATACACACACCAAAAAAAGTACAGGCATGCCTGGGATTTTGTGATTACGGATAATGAAGATAAACAGTTTAAGAATGACGGTGATTTCCTGGAAGACTACTATTGTTACAATAAACCGGTGATTGCATGCGACAAAGGTGTGGTAGAGGAAGTGGTGGATTATATAGATGACAATGTGGTTGGTGAAGTTAACCTGGAACACAATTGGGGAAACACCGTTGTTATTAAACACAACGATTCCGTTTACTCCAAGGTAAGCCACCTGAAAAAAGATAGTATTACCGTAAAAAAGGGAGATTCTGTGGGTTTTGGCCAGGTTATCGGAAAATGTGGTAATTCGGGCCGTTCGCCATACCCTCATATTCATTTTCAGCTTCAACCGTTTCCTTATATTGGTTCAGAAACACTCGATCATCCTATCAGCAATTTCTTAATTTATAATAATGGCTCCATCTCATTCAACAATTACACGGTGCCCAAACAAGGAGAACTAATCTCCAACATAGAAACCAACGAGTTAATAAAGCAGGCTTTTCATTTCGTGCCCGGACAACAGATAAAGTTCAACGTTGAAGGAAACAAGGTTTTAGAGCTGGTTTGGAACGTAAAGTTAACACCTGCAAATGAGACTTACCTGGAATGTACGTTAAGCAAATCAAAAGCTTATTTTGTATCTACCGACAACCTGTTCTACTTTACCCATTTCGACGGGAAAAAAGAATCGCTGTTGCATCATTTTTATTTGGGTGCATTTAAAATACAAAAGAGTTTCTATACCCATCATCAGGTAAATGATGATATTCCTTTACATCAATATTTTCCTAAAAAATATCTGTGGTTCCTCGATTTTATCAGTCCATTTATACGTCTGGCCAAATCCAGGTTCAGCCTGAATTATATAAGTGTGGACGATGTTTTTTCACCTTCCAGAATTGAGTTACAGTCGACAACCATGAATACTTTTATCGGTAAAAAAATAAATGATAACCAGTATATTATACAAATAAACCAACATGGATTAGAAAGTTTTAATATTAAAAAAACAAACAAACATATCTCACTTAAAAGAATCTTGAATAACGAAGTCAGCTTGGCCGCTTATCCGTGACTGACAGAACCGCTTGCCGGCGGGCAGGCAGGGGGCAGATAATTTGATGATAACCCCACCCGTAACGTTACGGTATTGAATATTGTATTCATTATCAAGGTTCTGCTTATTTTTTATACTATGAAATCAAATAAACTACAGAAATACCTTTTATGTAAACAGATAATTACTCTGACTTTTGTTTTATGGATGTCGTCCGCACAAAGCATCGCACAAACCAAAACTTATGCACAAGTGGACAGCACCACCTATGCGCTTTATTTGAACGGAGATTGGCATAATTTAATTCAAGAAGGCCAACAAGCTATTGATTCAGATATCGATTACTTCTATCTGAGAATGCGCATGGCCTATGCCTACTTTAAAGTGGGTAAATATAGAAATGCCATTCCCCACTATCAGAAGGCTTTGGGTTTTAACAGTAGAGATGCTAATGCACAATATTTCCTTATGCTTTGCTACGAATATTCGGGAAGAAAGAACGATGCCTTAAAGTTTTCGGCCCACATAGATGAGAAATTGCTACCGGATATGGCTAAAAGATACAATAATGCCATTTATGCGGCCGGAATAGTTTACTCGTACAGCTCAACCAACGAAAGTTCTATAGAGGATGAAATAGTAAGCGATAACAACCTGGACAATGATGGGGTTCAAATTGCCACCAACTATTTTCATGATATAAATACTTTTGTTTCGCACAGATTGGGTAAAAGTATAATCGTACACCATGGATTGGAATACTTGTACAAAAGCGATTTTAGATATTTAATTTGGGAAGGTGAGGAAGAAACAAATACCGACAGGTTAGTAAAACAATGGAACTATGGAATCAAATTACAGGTAACACCCTGGGATGGGGGTTCCTTTACTCCCGGCATAAACTTTGTTAATGTAAAGTTACCGAATTTGGAAACCGATGATAATAGCCTCGAATCAACCTTATACAGCTTTAGGTTTGACCAGAATTTATCAAAGTTTAAACTAGGCACATCACTGTTTAGTGCTGAACTTAATTCCATTAAAACCACTCAGATTGGAGGTCATTTAACGTGGTTCCCTCAATCAAACTTAAACTTATATTATTCGTTGGATGCGTACTGGCACCAACAAAAGTATGGTAGCATTCACGAAATTTCCTTTAACCATAAGCACATTTTAGGCTTTAAAATAACAAAAAACTGGTGGGCGGAAGCATCGGCTTTATTTCCTGAAGTCATTAATTTTTACGACTTTAGTATAGGCGCATTACACAATAGCCTGGAAGGAACAAAAAACACCTTTGGCCTAACCCATATATTCTTGCTTAATAACTCAAATCTATCGTTTATTGCCGGAGCGAATGTAAATACCGGGGTTTCAAAATTTGTACCGAGTGATTTACCTTTAACAAAGTCCGGTTCCGTCAATTATAACAGAATAACTTTTTCAGGAGGATTAATATGGAAACTCTAAAAAAACTAGCATTAAGCGTGTTATTCGCTTTTACATTAAGTGTAAGCTATGGTCAGAATGGCAACTACGAAACAATGCGTCAGGCATTTAAAACCAGTTACGAAAAAGAGGCTTTTGAAAAATGGCAGGATGCCATAGATGCCCTTGAAGCTGTTTATGTTTCAGATTCGTACGAATGTAACTTGCGTTTAGGGTGGTTATATTACAATGCTGGTAACCAAAATGAATCGAAGACCCATTATCAAAAAGCGGTAGAGTTAAAGCCTTTTGCTATTGAAGCCAAATTCGGCCTTATTTACCCCATTTACGCCATGGGCAACCTGCAAGAGGTCATCAGGCTGTACGATGAAATCATTACCATAGCACCCAATAATACACAAGCCCTTTACCAGCTGGGGTCGGTTTATTTCTATCAAAAGCAGTACGAAAAAGCCAGCAAGTATTTTTCAAAAGTGGTGGATTTGTTTCCGTTTAGCTACGATGCACTAATTATGCTGGCCCATACCAATTTCCATTTGAAGAAATTCAGAGAAGCTCGGGTCCTTTACAACAAAGTTTTGTTATATAACCCTGATGACGAGGTAGCCTTGGAGAGTTTAGCGTTGTTGGATTAACTTGTTGAAGAACTGAGGAACGAGGGGACTATTTTGCTTGGTTTTCAGTCCCCGATAGATCGAGATATTTTATTTTATTATAATTTAGAGTTTTCTCGAAAAACTACCCCAATTAAAAATTGTTGTTTTTCGGGATAATCGGCGATGGATATTCAGTATTGTGCTATATTTCCTTTCGTTACAATCTCAGTAATACCCATTTTTTTGAATCTATTCTAAACTTTCTTACTAAGAACTAAAGTTCTTTCAACAACCATGCGAATACAGGAGGTAATTTCAAAAAATAAGGCCATCAGGACAATATTTCCATACAAAATTTCTTGTAACTGTTGATTGCTTTCTCATTCTTGCCAGAAACAGTGAAATTTATACGATCTTTTATACTAAATATTTTATTCTTTTTTATTTCCAGTATAACCCAAAAACAATTACCTACTTCTTCTATTTATCTGATTAATTCTTCAGTTTATGATAATTGCGTATCCCGTATCCTATAACGATAAGTTTAATACACTCTACAACGAACTCATTGCCCCAAATGATGCAAAGAACCGAACAGTACAAGACCTTAAAGTTGGTTGGCCTCGAGCAAAGCATCATGATAAATAGTGAGCGGTGCACCAGTGGGCTATCAGCTTATCGGCCAACTACGATTAGAACTTGTATTTTCCTAATTACGGTTATCTTTTATATATTTGGCATAATGTCTATCCTCCTTTAATGTATGATTCACAATCCAATCAATAAGTAATGTTTGTATTCTAAACATGATGAAAGTTTTACTTTTAATATTTGATTTGATTTCTGACTTTAATAATTCAAAGGACTTGATAAAATTTAAATGTTGGCTCTTCTGATGATCAATGAATGGGTAATTGTTATCCAATAGATATTTTTCTTCAGTCTCAAAATGATGTACTACATAATTATCTAAAAATGCTATTAAATTATCTATTTCTGAACTACCAACGCCTGATTTGATTGCATTTAAAAGTTTTACGGAGTTATTAAAAAGCGCCAAATGCTGTGAGTCAATCTTGTTATCTCCTACATCAAACTCATAGTTCCATTCAATTTGTTGACTTAACTCCTTTGCTCCGTCGTGAAATCCTTCTTTGGAAAACAAAAGGCATCTTTCTAAATATAGCTTAGCAGGATTATCATTGGGATTTAGTGCAAGACATTTTTCTAATAATTCAGTTGCTTTATTAATTTTTTTGTAATGATAATATGCCAAAGCTTCTTCAAATAATGGTTTTGTTTGATCTTTCAATTTTTTAATTTCTTCCCCGTCATTATCATAAATTTCATAGATAGATTGAGGTTTGGTCTTTCCTTTTACAACAACCCTATCAATAAACCGAATCGAATACTTTGAAACATCTTTTAGGTTGAAATATGTATTTTCGCTTATAAGAAGCTGTACCCCGTATTTCTTAGTAAGAGACTCCAGTCGAGCTGTTAGGTTAACTGCATCACTTATTACTGTAGTTTCTAACTTGTTGATTCCGCCAATAATCCCCAGCATGCATAAACCCGTATTTAATCCGATGCCAATTTTTATAGGTAATTGATTTTCAATCTTACGTATTGCATTGATTTGATCTAGTTTATTAAGCATCAGTAAGGAACAAATCACTGCGTCATCAGCATTTGTTGGAAATAAAGCCATTATGCTATCTCCAATAAACTTATCAATTACTCCCTTATGATGGCTAATAACGTGATCCATTTGTTCTAAATAGGAATTAATAAAATCAAAACTTTCTTTTGGTTTTAATGATTCCGAGATCTTTGTAAAATCCCTAATATCAGAAAATAGAATAGTTAGTTTAATTTCAGTCTGGTCTCCAAGTTTCAATTCAGAAATGCTGTTTTTACCAAGCAAACTATACATTTTATAAGGAACAAATCTTTCATAGGCTTTTCTGAGACTTTCTATATTTACTTTTTTATCCTGATTGTTCATTTTATTTATAAAATTTATACTACTTATTTTGAAGCTTACATTAGTATTAGTTCTTCTTTTGATGTATTCTGATAGTCCATGGGATTGTATTTTAGCATGGTCCTGGTTCGGAGAAGCAACCGCGGTTCGTTCAAGACAGGCTAAGGTGGCACCCGCAGCCTTACACAGAATCGCACATGCCGGTGTCCCCTCATACGGCTCTTTTGAATAAACAAGTACCAATTAACCAAATTCATTCTAATTTTCCAAAACAGAACAAACAAAGATGCTGATTCCTTGCCTTTTTAGGCTCCTATAGGCTATGTTCTTAACATATTGTAACTATTCCCTTATAATTATTTGTGTATTATTCCATTATTGAATTTAATTAACTGGTTTATAGGTAAAAACAAACATGGCACACTGCATTCCCGAGACATAAAAAACGCCAAAAACCCGATTAAAATACCTGGCAGGTATCTAAACCGGGTTGTAGTTCAACCTGAAATAATCGCTGGGTCTTTCAGACCGCTCATATACTCTATTTATTGTGCAAAGTTGTTTTACTGAGCCTCAATCATATTCTTTCTTGTATTCATTAAACTTGCATTCCTGAAGTGTCGGTTTACTTCATTAATCAGTTTGTAAGGGCGATTAAACGTCTCTTGCGAGAGTTTAAAATAATCAGAAAGTTTACGAATCGTATCTTTGGAAAGTCCTTTGTGATAATTTAAGATCTTTGAGATTGTCCCTTTGGACAAACCCAAAATATCAACTAAATCTTTAGCCTTTAGATTATGTTCATCCATCAAACCTTTCAAAATCGCGATGGGATCGGAATCTTTGAATGTATTATGCTCATTATCCCATTTCTCAATCAGAAGTGCAAGAAGATCTATTTCATCTATTACTTCCATATCATCCTGAGCAATCAATTCTTCTAGAACGTCACAATACTTATCGTATTGATCCTTGTTTTTTATTACCGTATATTTTAAAGTCTCCATTTTGGTCATTTTTAATACAATCAATAAGCATTAATATCATACTGTCGCCCTTCTTTGCAGAGCTTATCATACTCAGCGTGTGTTCCAATCCATTTTACGAACAAATGAACTTTTATATTTCCAAAGTGGTATTTGCAAATTATCCTGTAATTATTACCTCCGATATTAAATACTACTCTGTCTGAACCTTTACCCAAAATATCACAACTGTTAAAAGTCGATACAATTTCGTTTGGTTCGTTCCAATCAACTCGTTTTAAAAGCGACAACCATATCTCAAAAGACGGCCTACTTCTCGCATTCTTTTGGACATAATCCTCAATCGATTGTTTTTTTATTAGATGGACTCTCATTATCTTGATTACAAAGATACAAGAATAGTTTCACTAAAGGAAACTTTATTGTCAGATTATTTCGCGATCAAGTTAGAATTCGCGTCTTTACTAATTTTGCAGTAGAGTAGAGCCTGATAGCTTACTCCAATTAATACCCCTAAAAGTAATAATTATATGTAAACTATCAGCGCCCCCTGCATCAAACCGTATCCCGATGTTCGGGACAAGTTATGCCTCGTTTCAGTAATGCCTTGTTTTATTGTACTTGCAATGCTCATGACGAACCTCCAATACATAATCCGGGTTTAAGATGGCCAACCTTTAAAGCAAGAGACCTCCCACAGCCCCGTGCCGTTTTAGTTTATTACGGTATTCCGTAATAATCCATCTATGACCACGCCATCCCTATGACTCCGGTAGACCGTTGTATTTCATTTTGATAAAAATCAAACGTCGAAGAAATTCATTTATATTTCTAAATTTCAACCTCATTAGTCTAATAAAATTGTAATACAGTTGTAGCTGCTTTTAATTTGCAATATTAATTAAAATTGAAAGAAATGAAGTTTCCTAAAAGTATTCTATTCGTGTTTTTTGTCGTTATAAGTCTCCAAATAACGGCACAGCAAAAGAGTAAATTTACAATCAGCAGTTCAGGTGTTAAGCCCGATGGTTCATTATCCATTGAATTTACAGGTGAGGGAGAAGGCGTGTCTATGCCTTTGGAATGGTCTAACGTACCAAAAGGTACAAAGTGTTTTGCAATAAACCTGTGGCATCATCCACACCCAACTGATTCAACCGAAGTAAAATCGTATTGGGTGGTTTACAATATCCCTGCTAACATTAAAAGAATTCCAAAAAATGCGAAAGGGTTTGGAATCGTTGGATATAACGATAAAGATCAAACGAAATATGACCCTATGAAGTCAAAAGGTCCTGGAGTAAAGGAATATAAGCTAACTATTTATGCCCTTGCAGAAATGCTGGAATTCAACAACGATAAAGTTTATCGTGCCGATTTACTGAAAGCTATAGAAGGAAAAGTACTTGGTAAAAGCACGCTAAAATATACTTATGAAACAGGCAAAACGGGGGAGGCAACTCAAGCTTTAAAGGGTTCTGAAGAAAGTAGAGAAGAAAAGACAGAGGTAATTACAGAAGCACAAAAGGAGAAGGTCAAAGCCATTCTTTCACATTATAATGCCGCCACATTAATGGCCAATGATGCCAAGGCAATACAGGAGGCATTCCGTGAAGCAGGTTTGCGAGGCGGACCAGCTGCGGAAGGAACCATACGCGAGGCAGGATTCAATCCTGATAAACTACGAGATTTAGCTCCACCGCCAGATATGGGAAAAAACAATCAGGAAGATAAGCTTCAAGAACCCGATCAGAAGAAATATTCCATTGAACAATCTATTTCCGACAGGGCACAACTAACAACTATTGGATTTTCAGGTTTAGCTTTTATAACCGGAGATTTCGGAGCATCAACATTTCTCCCTCCCGGTAAAGCGTGCGACTATTTTGGCTTTCAGTATATGCGTGATATTGATGCAGCAGAAAAAGGGCACAATCCAATGTTTGTTGACAGGGTTGTTGGTAATGTATTATTTATTCTTAACGACAAACAAAAACAACTGTTCCGTGACCTTGCAGAAGAACAAGTTTCTCAACTAGAAGCACTAGCCGAAATGCGCCTACCATTAATAAAAAGTTTTCACATGGAATTGGATGGAAATATTCCGAAAGGTAGTGATGGACTGCACAAGCAAACGGTAATGCATTATGTGGGTGATATTTTTGAACTGGATGCAAAACTTAGTATGCGCCGTGCAGAGGTTTTAGCTGAAGTGGCTAATTCACTTACAAAAGAGCAAAAAGAATATTTGGGTAAAATGAAGTTTGGCGATTTCAACACCTGGCCCGACAAAACAGAGCTGGCTCATCTTGACATGAAAAAATCGAAACTGTACAATGTGGCTTATATGACCTATGCCAGTGAGTTTTTCAGTTGGTATGCCGGTTCAGTGGAAGCTGATACTTACATCTGCCCCGAGAGACAAGGGACTTATTTTGGAGGTTTTTACATGAAGGATATTGCGGCTATGAACCATCGCGATTATGACATAAGCACTTCAATTACCGGTGATAGTGGTGAAGAATTCTTAAATAATGTACTAAATGAAACACAGAGAGGATATATTACTCAAATCCTGAATGATCAACGAAAAATACTAAAAGAGGTGGTTGATGTGCGGAGGGAATTCAGTACAGAGCTTCGTAAACTACTTAATGGTCAACAACCTGATAAAAATAAGCTATTGGCACTTGGGCAACATTATGGAGAACTTGATGGAGAACTATCATGGAATTACACAATCGCATTTGCTAAAGTAAATAAGTCTCTTACGAGTGAACAAAAATCGGAATTAATGGAACTCCGCAATTTGGATGGATTTGAGAGTGCCCCTTATTACATCTATTCAAGTCCTGTAAACAAGCAACCGGTCATTAAAAATGTCAAGCTGTTTTTTAAAGCTCCGAAATAAGGAATACATCGCTGAATTTATCTAAAAATAAGATCCAAATGAAAAAAAAGGATATTATATTAATAAACTGCATAAAAATTGGGGATTAAACGATAAGCTTTAAATCCTATTAATACATGAACAATTTTTATTATTAATATTAAATTTTTACAAACATGAAAAAACAAATTATAATTATTGCATTAATTGGTTTTATATCAATGAGTTTTATCTCATTAATGGCTCAGGAGCAACCTGATAAAAAACCAACACAAGAACAAGTAGACACGCTTACAGTCAAGCAAATAAAAACGGTTAACAAAATTTTATCTGCTTATAATAGTGAATTACTGTCAGCAGACGATGCCAAAGCTATTATGGATGCAATCAGAGATGCAAAAATCCCTGGAGGGAAAGGTGTTGAAGATGCTATTACTGGGGCAGGCTTTGATTACGAAAAAATAAAAAAACTTGCTCCGCCACCAGCCCGACCAGATGAAAAGCAAAAAAAATAATTAAGGCATATAAAATCCCCAACAAATAAGTCTTGTTGGGGATTTATTTCATAATAAGTTGCTTGTATCAGAGAATTGCGCATCAAGCACAGAATGTGATCTATAAAAACGATAAATTTGTTTATGCATTTATTAAAAAATAAAATAGAAAAATGGTCGCCGCATTTTATTGGCTTGCTTTTATTTCTAATTCTGCCAATTTTTGTTTTTGACAGGAATAATGATCGGGCTATCTATTGGATGTATAGCTATTATTATCAATTGGCATTTATGATTGTAGCTTTTTATGTAAATTATTTGATTATTGTTCCTCGCTTTTTTTTCTCAAAGAAGAAGTTTTGTTTCTTTGTTATCTTATTCTTGTTTATTGTTTTATTGCTTGCCTCTTCACAATACATTTATCATGCTTTTCAATTAGAAAACTTGCCTCCTGACAATAATATCCCCAGAGAAAGTATTCGACCAAGGAGTAGTAACAATTTTGGCCTAAACCCTAAACTTGTAGATAATTTCTTTTTGTTATTAATTGTTTTGGGTTTTAGTAGTGGGATGGCTATTATTCAACATCTCCGAAAAAACGAATCCAAACAAAAAGAAATTGAAAAAGCGCGTGTTGATTCAGAACTGGCATTCTTAAAGAATCAAATTAGTCCTCATTTCTTTTTTAATGCACTAAATAATATTTATGGGCTAATTGCTATTGACAGCGACAAAGCACAACAGGCGGTAGAAAAACTTTCAGGCTTGATGCGCTACCTGATTTACGATTCAAATATTGACACAATTGAATTGCATAAAGAATTCGATTTTACTTTGAAATATATTGAGCTGATGCAACAGCGTTTAAGCTCCAAGGTTAAACTCAATATAGACATATCGCCAAAAATTCCAGAAGGACAAATTCCTCCGTTATTGTTTATTCCATTTATTGAAAATGCATTTAAACATGGCATAAGTTATCGTGAAAACTCATTTATATCTATTCAGCTAAAAGCAGATAATAGCAAAATCGTTTTTGAATGTACGAATAGCATCCCTTCTAGCAATGAACAAAAAGGCAATAAAGGAGGTGTTGGCATTACCAATATACAAAAGCGATTAGACTTAATATATGGTACTACCTTTAATTTTGATATTCGTAAAACGGATAAAGAATATCATGTGCAATTAATCGTGCCCTTTAAACTTAAGTAAATGAATAAAATTACCTGCATAGCAATTGATGATGAACCGATCGCATTGGGAATAGTTGTTTCTCACATAAAGAAAATACATTATCTCGAATTGCTTGCAGAATTTGATAATCCCATTGATGCTTCAGAGTTTCTGCAAGAAAACCCAGTTCAGCTTATTTTCCTCGACATTAATATGCCCGACTTATCGGGCGTTGAGTTTGCCCGAACACTAGACAAAAACAGCAAGGTAATATTTACCACAGCTTACGACAAATATGCCGTGGAAGGCTTTCAGCTTCATGCACTCGATTATTTATTAAAACCCTTTAGTTACGCTGTATTCGCCATTTCGGTAAAACATGCTAAAGAGTATTTTGATTTAGTAGATTCAAAACAATCTGAAATACCAATAAATACAGGCGATGATTACTTGTTTGTAAAAGCCGAATATCAGATACATCGAATTGAATTTAGTGATATTCTATATTTCGAAGGATTAAAGGATTATGTAAAACTTTATATTGAGGGGACATCAAAATTAATCGTTTTTTATTCAACCATGAAATCCTTAGAAGAAAAACTTCCGTTAGATAGATTTATGCGTGTACACCGTTCCTTTATTGTTTCATTAAATAAAATCAAAACTATTGAGCGAAACCGAATTATATTTGGTGATAAACGGATTCCAATTAGTAAACAGTATAAGTCTGGATTTGATGAGTTTGTTAAGAAGAAGTTTCTGTTGTAGGAAGGTTGTTTGTAGTGTCTTCGAGCGTCAGCAAAAATAGCTCTTTTGCAAATTTAGGTCGTTTTTGCAGAGGTATAATAAAACAAAATAAATTTCCATCAAAGTTGCACTGTCCTGTCAAAAAGCTTTACTCTTTTATTTTTCAATTTGCAATATCGTATTCATATACTCGACTGTTCCTTTATACTTGTTGCGTAGAGTAGAGCCTGATAGTCTACTAAATTACTGTGACTAAAAGTAATAATTAAATGTAAACTATCAGCGCCCCCTGCATCAAACCGTATCCCGATGTTCGTGGACAGGCTGTGCAGTTTTCCCTCATATGCTTACACTTGCGCATTATGGCTTGGTCATTTGAGCATACCGGCTTAACTGTCGGCAGCCCAATATCTGAACAGTACATTATTGCGATAAGAGAGAGCAGAATCAAGCTTGCTTGAATTATGCCGAACGGAGCAATGATCTTGTGAAAAATTATTTAGGTAGGATTTACACCTACTGGATTACCACAGCTTCGTGGCACACTATCGGTTGCGGTAAAACATCGTTGCGCATTTCATAGCTCTTCGCTCTCGGGTTACCACCGCCGTTTATTAATTGTATTAAAGCTTAAATATACTACTTGTCGCGCAATGTGATTTAACGCGTGTTGTGTACTGTTGTTTTCATCAAGCAATTTTATATCAAATTTTAATCTATTAGATTTATGTAGTTTTTGCAAATGGTTTCATGTTAACATGATCACGTTCACCAATTTTTACACTAATTTGTTGCAGTAATGAACAAAGTTTAGAAAAGTGCCAATTGGGAACTGCTTAGTGAATCAATTTCTCGAATTTTAATGTCTTTAAAAAATATCTCTGCAGCTTCACTTTGTAACTGAATTTTACCTTTTGTTAAAGGCTTTGTGTTGGCCTGCTCATCCGTATATCTTGAGTTTTTTAAAATCATAACAACATGTCCATTCACAACATGTAAACTCTTATCTTCAAAACAATATAAATCCAGCGTATTCCATTCATCGTGTTCTTTTTCATAATTCCCACTTCGTAAACAATAGTTTTTATAAGGACTTTGAAAACCTATTGGTAGGAAGTCTTGAGAAGAGTGAGCCATCGGATTTAAATTTCCTTCTGGTTTATATGCCCTAATATCAATTGCCGATGTTAACTGGCTCCAAAAGTCTCCAGTATGTCCTTCCATAATCTGAAACTCTTGTGATAGCATCCATGATCTCCAATAATCAACACCAATTGGCCCTATTGAATGGTATAGAATACCAGCGTCTTTTAATAAATTCTCTCTATAAGCCCATTTTTTATTTCCCCATTTATATTTTAGTTGGAAGTGGTAATTTTCATACTCTTGTTTTGTTACCAAACATCCATAATACTCACCTGAATTTTTTACTATTAAATTATCACCTTCCTTAATCGTAGAAAATACATTATAGGAAGAATTGTTTAATCCAATGGGCTCAATAAGGTTTCCTTGCTCATCTCTAGGCTGTGCCCCATTGTAACCAGGCTGAATTTTATAACTTAAATAAACATCCCATTCCGAAAGATTTTGATCAACTAAGTTTTCCCATTCGTATTTGCTGTTCGGATCAGAAGGATGTTTCTTGACAACGTGAGTACACGATGTTAATATGAGCGTAATGATAATCGAAAAATAGATAATCTTCATTTGAATATAATTAAACTTGATTCAAGTTGTGTTTTTGTTGTAAAAAGATTCTGTATCAATTGATATAGAAATCCACCGAAAATACAATCTCTTTTTCATATATTTGATACAATCCAGAATATTATTTAAAGTTTATGTACATTACAATTTCTATTTTGTAAAGACTATTTTGTGTTAACTATGAAAAGCAATAATGAAATGAAAAGAAAAGAGCATACCTGTAAATTTAATTTTTCATATAGGTTTTTATGCCTTGTAGTTTTCGTAACAGCAAGTACAGTTTTTAGTTCTGCTCAGAATTCAGAGCAACTTATTGCAAACGATACTAGTAAAGTACAAGCACGGGTTATTGGATTAAAGAATATTTGTGTACATGTATTAGAACTTGAAAAAACTTTAAAACTTTATCGTGAGATTTTAGGTTTTAAATTAGACGATGCAGAAGTATTTCAAGGCAAAGGTATCGAGGGGATGTTGGCAATGAAGCTAAAGGCAAATGACCTTACAATAACATTATCACTCACAGCTCCAGAATATATACATACCATTGGCCCTGTTGGAAATACCAACCATAACCACTTTATGCTTCAGGTGAATGATATTGGACCAATAGGAGATAAGTTGAAAGAAGAAGGTTACACGTTGGAAAATGAAAATTACGTCCGCGACAAATATACTTTTTTTGTAGGTCCGAACGGTGAAATTATTGGACTTTCAGCATGGTAAAAGCCTAATATATAGAAGTTCGTATGTTGTAAAGAGTTCTAATCATTATTTAGTAAAATCATCATAAAGACTTTTACCAAATAGTACAATCAAGCAGCATCGTGCAAACTTTGGCATCCAGTTTTTTCAAACCAAAGTCATCAATGATCAATAACTTCTGTCGGGCGATAGTATCTATAAGCTTAAAGTAGCTGCCATCAGCTTTGGCAAGTACTAACTGATCGAATAATTTGTTGGCCGTAAAATACCTGGTGCGGTGTTCGTTAATACAAGCCTGATGCCCAAGCGCACATGCCAGGAACGATTTTCCTACACCAGTTGGACCGGAAATAAGTATGTCCCTTGATTTGGCCAGCCAGTCGCAATTTTGCAGGCGGAGTATATTGTTTTTGTCCAGACCTCTTGGATGTTGGAAGTTTAATTGTTCAAAGCTGGCCTGCTGTTTGAAACGGGCTTGCTTTATAAGCCGGCTGAGCTTCTTATTGTACTTATCATCATGCTCGGCATCTACCAGATGTGCTATCAGTTCGTCTGCTGTAAATTGCTCCTGTTGGGCGTTGTCCACGATGTTACGGTAAGCGCGCTTAAAGCCATGTAAACACAAGGTGCTTAACTTTTCTAAAGTTGCATTAATGTTCATTGTGATATGATTTAAAGTTAATTGTAATATTCTTTCCCCCTGAAGTTATCATGAAAGGGGATGGTAAGGTTGATGAGTTCCTCTTCTGTATCCAGATTGAACGTTTTGTTGACAAGCGTGTTTTTAACAAACTTGTACTGTAGGCAATTGACGGCCAATGCCTTTTTACACGCTTTTATAAAATCTTCCCGTCCGTATTTCTTTTCCAGTTGCAAGATGCCCATACAGCTTTTATAAGCTTGCTCGGGATGTTTCCTGCTATCCAGCACTTTAGTGATAAGCTCCCCGGTTTCAGTACTGATATTATTGGCCCACTTGATAAAGCGTTCGGGAGACCATTCCGATACATAACGGTGGTTCTGGGGCATATGCCCTGGCACGGTGGTGTGCCTATAGGCATAACGCCCCTTTTTGTGGTTTGCGATGCGGACATTGTTGAAAAACACTTCTACGGTGCGGTTGTTATAGGCCACCGTTACCCTCTTGCCCACATAACGGAACGGCACGCTGTAATAGTGTTTGTGGTCGCCCAGGTAGATGTGGTAGTTGTAATGTACCTTCAACATATTAAAGTGCCTGAGTTCGTAATGCTCGGCAGGAAGTGGCTTTAAGTGCTGCTTTTCAATCTGGTCGAACAGGTTCTGGCGCGAATGGTCTTTCCCTTGGAAATTCTTGTTGTTATAAGCGTGGAGTTTTTCTGTTAAAGCGGCGTTCAACTCTTCCAATGAGTAAAAGGTCTCGTTACGCAATGGGGCATAAATATGCGTGTAAGCATTGCGCACAAAGTTTTCGGCCAAGGATTTAATCTTTCGGGTGTAGCGCCCTTGCCGGCAGTATAACGGTATTGTAGTGGTTGGCAAAGTCGGTATAGGTCTCGTTTAGCTTGGGCTCATACTTATCGGCCTTAATAACAGCGGACTTTAAACAGTCGGGGACAATGGCCGCCGAACTCCACCGTAGTATCGCAAGGCGTTTTGATTGACCGTTATCCAGTCCGCTTTCGTTTGGCTCGGGACTGCTTCGATATACGACTGTCCGCTTGCCCCGAGTACGGCTACGAAAACTTCGCATTCGATCAGCTCTCACGTTTCTACATCTGTATAAGATAGTTTCTTGCCCGTATAATCGACAAATAGCTCATCGCCGGCTTTATGCTCCATGGGCATACTTACCTTCTGATCGTTGCGCCACTTGTAAAAGTGGTGGCAAAACTGACTATAGGCATAACTTTCTGCATGAGTGTTTTTGTACTCTTGCCACAGGAGCTGTAGCGTGACCCCGGTTCTATTCAGCTCTTTCTCAAAATAGACAAACTGCCCATAGAGTGCTTTGTAACGGGTGTTCCCGGTTTCTTTTTGCACATTGATGGCTTGCAGCAGGTCGGTATCCGACAGTTTTTCTACGCACGTGTAATCAAGGCCGCTGTTCTTAAAACCTGAAATATATTCGCTGGCCGAGGTTTTTCCTATGCCAACAATTTTTGCCCCTTGTCGGGCGCTTTGTCCTTGCGTGAAATGTAATCGTAATAGTTCACGTACTTTTCTCATATCAATCCTTTTGTTTGCCATAAATGCTTGCTTAAAATTTATGGCAAATGTGATGAGAAAAGTGTCCGCATTAAAACAGAACGGGTGTCCGTTTTGCTCCGGATTTTGCACCAAAAGCATACATTATCAGTAAAACTAACGGCTAAAAGCTGGTGTATAAGTAAAAACAAACGTAGTGTCGCGTATTCAAAAGCTATAAAATAACGCAAAAAACCTATTAAAGTACCTGGCAGGTATCAAAGCCGGGTTGTAGTTCAACCTGGAATAATCGCTGGGTTCCCGACTTTCGGGACAGGCATTGCAGACCGATATCCCTATTTATTGTACGCTGGCTATATTCAGTCTTTACAATCAATTAGTTTATTTTAATAAAAATGCGCCAAAATAAGTTACAGTATTTTTACCGTTAATGTAATCCATATTACATTCCTTAGCTAATGAAGAAACGTTAATACAATAAGCTTCTAATGAAGCTCTTTTCTTATCAGGATATTTGCATGGGTCATTATCAATAACAGAACATTCTTCACAAACTTTACAAGGACCAGCTCTTAAATCAAGATGCTTTTCAAAATATAAAGTAACTTTTTTGTCTATCTTATCTGAAACTTCACTATGTCTTTTAATTGAATTTTTCATTCCGTCATAATCAAAAGAATCGGTTAGGTTGCCTATTGTTTGATAAACTAATGCCTTATTATAGCTTTTTGCCTCTTCGATTACATCTTTAGTCCCACCAACATGTGGAGGACAAGCATGGTTTTTTCCATAGTAGCCACATTGGTTTACTTCACAATAATCACGTAACCTTTCATCAAATGATATGTTGTCAACACTAATCATGTGTGCTTTAAAAGCTCCATGTTTTAAACATATATCTATCAATTCTTTTTCTTCAAGCATAAGAATACTTTGGATATATTAATCCATCCTAATGCATTTTTACCAATACTTTTTGTCGATAGTCAGTTCCCCATTTTTGAAACTGAATAATAATCGGTACAAGTTCAGTACCTATATCGGTTAATGCATAATTTACTGACCTTAAGTTATCATTTACCTCTGTTCGACTAATTATTCCATACATTTCCAATTCCTTTAACTCTTTTGAAAGAATCCGAGGAGAAATTTCATGACAATTCTTTATTTCGTTAAATCGTTTGGTTTCAGATGCAATACAAAGAATGAGTCGCATCTTCCACTTTCCGTTCAACACACGAAGTAAATCATTCAAAGGAAGAAAAAAAGAATCACAATCTCCCTTTCCAGAGCATTTTGTACAAGTCATATTAAGTTACACATAGGTTACTAGTTACATTTTAAATACTTTTGCAAAAGTAGCCATTTTTGCATTTAACTTTGTGTTGTATTAAAATAGATTATTATGAAAGAGCATAATTGTGAAAACTGCAAGCGAAGGGCAAAGTATGATAAAAATCCGAAATCATTTGGAGGTAGAATTTGGAGATGGCACATAAATTGGTGTCCAGGGTGGAAAGGATATATTAATTCTTTAAGTGAAGTTGATAAAACTAAATTGAAAGAAAAATATCAATTGAAATAGAATATACTGTTACGTTCTAATCTAGAAATTTAACTCTTAATAATTATGAAAATACCAGAAGAAGTTATCAAACTATTGAATAATCAAGAAGCAACTAAGGTTCTTACTTCTGTTTCTACAACAGGGATTCCACATACGGTTGTTATCGGAAGTACTATGGCGCCACAACCTGATTTGATTTGTGCTGCTGAAATTATGATGCACACAACTGCTGAAAACTTTAAAAACAATCCCAATGTAGCAGTTTTAGTAGTTAAAGATATGGAGTCATATCAAGTAATTGGAAAGGTAAAAGACCACCAAACTGAAGGAAACCTCTTCGAAACTATGAAAAAGGAACTCGAAAAAATGGGGCTTCCTTGCAAAGGTGTGTGGTTATTTGAACCATTGGAAGTATATGACCAAAGTGCAGGAGCTAATGCAGGAAAAAAGATTGCGTAAATCTAATATAGACTTTTATCATAGGCTTGAATAAAGAATGGAGTTTATAATATCTGTTCCTTTTTTTGTTACTCAAATATGCGCTTAAGTTTATAAATGATTGTTGAATAATTCTGAACGTAACGCCTTTCTTTGCATTGGTGGTAACGGTCACTGGATGAAGCGTAAGGGAGGAAAAACCAATTTAACGCCCCAAATCACAACAGAGCCAAATTTACGTTTTGAAATTTTACCTTAAACTTAATAAATTTTTGGGACGAAAATTTGGCGCCCCCAGACACCTTACAAATACCCAAAACATTACTGCCTCCGCATTACGTATTAGCTTTTGTTGTAGCGTGGTTATTTCTTCTAAATGGGTTTACTCCCTGTTTAACACGGGTCTTTTAAGTTCTAAATATTCCTCAAACTTATTTCTTATCCTATTTCTCAAATAGTTACCAATTGGGTAACAAATTAGTCCAAAAACGATAAACCCGATTCCTACACCCAAAGCCTCTTCATCTGTTTTTCCAAAATCAGTTGAAATCAAAGCAATCAAACCAACTAGAGGAAATAGCAATCCAAATAATGAGAATATGGAATTAGGTCTTACTGTTACGTCAACAATAATTCCTTCTTTTGAATCCTTAATTTTTCCTTTCAAATATGCTGGGTCATTTTCAAAACTGCGAATGTAAATTCCAATTGTCCATTTGTCAGTCGCTTTAAAGTCGAGTTCTGTAGTAAATTTTCCAGACAAATTATATTTGAATCCTTTCTGGTCAAAGATGCTGCTTAGTCTTGATTTGAAGTCATGAATAGACATTTTACTTTCGTATTCAATTCTTTGAAAATTTAATATTTTGTCAATCATGTAATGTTTTTCTGTGTAATATTTTATAATGCGCTACAACGTTCAGGCTATGAAGCGTAAGTGAGATTTAACCCCAACTCACTTCCAAATTTCACAAAGCCAAAGCGTTGTATTTGTTTTTATCTTTTTCATTACAAAAGCTAAATCAACGAT